>JAYTTN010000357.1:0-22356 GCA_043745295.1 Fimbriiglobus sp.
CACTCCCTAGCGGTCGCGGCTCGCAAGAAACGACCCTGCGGAACTCCTCACCCACGCGCCGACGCTCCGCACGGCGGCGGTCTTGCTCGACCAGCTTCACGGCGCGTTCGTCCGCGCCGTCGCGGAGTGCCTCGAAGACTTGTCCCTGCTTCCCCGGCTGGCGGCGCTCGCGCCGGTCGGCCGGCATCTGGTGGACCCGTGGCGGGTGGTCCTCGCCGGCCCGCCGAACGTCGGCAAAAGCTCGCTGATCAACGCGCTGGCCGGGTTCGAGCGGAGCGTGGTCGCGGCGGTGGCCGGCACCACCCGCGACGTGGTGACGGTGCGGGTGGCGTTCGACGGCTGGCCGGTCGAGTTGAGCGACACCGCCGGGTTGCGCGAGGCGGGCGAGGAGTTGGAGGCGGAAGGCATCGCGCGGACGAGAGCGCGACTGGAAACGGCCGACCTGGTGGTGTGGGTGATGGACGCGACGAGCGAAGAACCGGAGTGGCCGCCGACGGACTTGGGTCCGCGTCTCCTGCTGGTCGTGAACAAGGCGGATCAGGCCTGCCACTGGCACCAAAAGAACGTGGGCGAAGCCTGGCACATCCTCCGCGTCTCCGCCGTCACGGGTGCCGGTGTTCCACTGCTCATCGGTGAAATTGTCCGCCGGCTGGTGCCGGTCGCACCGCGACCGGGCGAGGGGGTGCCTTACACAGCGGCGCTCGCGGACGGGGTGGAATCCGCCGCCGCGACCCTCGCGGCCGGCAACCCCGACGCCGCCCGCACACTCCTCCGGGACCGCCTCGGCTAGCCCTTCCCATCGCACCGGTGATTCGGCGCGGGTCGCCCTCGTTCCCCGGCTCGACACCCGCCCCACTTCACCCGCCGACGTCGGTCGGCCGATGACACCGTTCGCCCAACCAGTCACATCCGGAGGTCGAACGCATGCGGTGGGTCTTCGCCGTGGCCCTGGCCGCCGGAGTGGCCGGGCCAGCCGCCGCCCTTCCGGGTTCGCTCCACCTGCTCGGTCAGGACCGGCTGGCGCGGCTGAACCGCACCATCGCCGGCGTGGTGCTGGACTACACGCACAGCCACGGGGCCGACAACCGCGGGTGGTCGGCCGCGCTCGGCCAGAAGCGGGACGTGTACGTCTACCTGCCGCCGGGGTACGACGGGACGGCGAAGTTTCCCGTCATGCTGTGGCTGCACGGCATCGGCCAGGACGCGTCGAACTTCCTCGACCTGGTGCCGCACTTCGACGCGGCCATCCGCAGCGGCGCGCTGCCGCCGCTGGTCATCGCCGCCCCCGACGGCAGCATCCTCGGCCGCCGGTCGCTGTTCAACACCGGCAGCTTCTACGCCAACTCGAAGGCCGGGCCGTTCGAAGACTACATCGTGGCGGACGTGTGGGGGTGGGTGAAGGCGTCGTTCGCCGTGCGGCCGGAGCGGCAGGCGCACGTCATCGCCGGGGCCAGCATGGGCGGCGGCGGGGCGTACAACATCGCCTTCAAACACAAGGAGGAGTTCGGCCACGTCGTCGGCATCCTGCCGGCCCTCGACTTCCGCTACACCGACTGCCACGGCAACTACTTCGCCGACTTCGACCCGAACTGCGTCGGCCGGCGAACCGCCTTCCCCCGGAGCGACGTGATCGCCCGCTTCTACGGGGTCGTCAAAGTGCGCTCGCGGCGGATGCTGGACCCGCTCGTCGGCCGCGAACAGGTCGGCATGGACGAGTTCGCCTCGGAACACAACCCGGTCGAGTTGCTCGTGTCCCGCGACGTGAAGCCGGGCGAGTTCGGCCTGTTCGTCGGGTACGCCGGCCGAGACGAGTTCAACCTGGACGCGCACGCCGAACACTTCCTGCACGTGGCCAAGCAGCGGGGCGTCGGTGTCCACGCGGTGAAGATTCCCGACGGCCGGCACAACGTCCCCACCGGCATCCGCTTCTTCCCCGAATGGAACCGCTGGCTGGCCCCCCGCCTGGCGGCCTACGTCCCCGACGGCTACCGCGTCGGCGGCGGGTGCGCCTGTGCCGCGCCGCACGCGCCGCTGGCGACGGGCACCTCCCGGCCGAAGTACCTGTCCCCGATGCCGTGCGCGCCGTGCGGCCTGGGGTGGTAGCCTCCGTTCGGGGGGCCGACTCTCGCCGAGAGTCGGGGCGAAGCCGGTCGCTCCCGGCATGAACGACCACCCTCACGAAACCCGCGCGGCAGGGTGACAGCCCGCTGTCACTTCACCGGGCGGGGACTACCGCCGCCGCGACGCGGCCGACTCGCTCCCCGGCCCCGCGGCGAACGGGTCGCCCGCGAACGGGTGCGCGTCCGGCAGCTTCTTCCCGAGCGAGTCCACGACTTTCGGCACGGTCACGGTTCCCGTCACCTTGGTGTTCGCGTCGTCCTTCTTCTCGTCCCCGAGCAGATTCGCGGCGGCGAACAACATCGCCGAGAGAGCCAGTCGGCGGTCCATTGTGGTAACCTCACGTTTCGGATGTGGCAGAAGAGCGGGCACTGTCTCGTGCGACAGGCGTGAAGTGGGAGCAAAAAGTGAAAAGGCTGATCGCGTCGGATTTCCAGACGCGACCGCGATTGATCGGCGCAATCGCTACAGCCCGCACGGATTCGCGGATACTTAACTCTCACGACTTGGCCGAGTGGCAATTCTGACTTTGTGGGATTGCCACTCGGCCAAGTCGTGAGCGGCGTTGATTCCTCGGCCGGCACGCGAATTCTCGCGTCCAACCGCAGGCTGCCTTGCACTCAGGAGTGACTCACTTCGCCGCTTTCGCGCTCTTCTTCGCCGCGTTCTCCAGCCCCTTGGCGATCAGCCCGGTCACGGTCGCGGCGTCGTGCTTCACCAGAATGCCGAACGCCACGCTCAGCACCCGCGACACCTCGGCCGCGCCGATCTTCTGGGTGTCGTTGTCGGCCTCGGCGGCCACGGCGGTGTAGAAGTCCTTGATGGTCACGGGCGATGGCTCCATTGGGGGGAGTTGCGGAACACGCAACTATTCCCGCGCCTCGTCCTCGGCTCCGTCCGTCGGGGCCGCGTTTTCGCCGGCCGGCGGGTGTGGCACGTCCGGCCGTGCCGGTGGGAGCGGTCCTAACTTCGTCCGCGGCACCACCGCCGGGTGCGGGACGTGGTACGTGTCGGCGATGAACTGGAGCTGCGTCGCCAGCCCGTGGAACACCTGAAGCTCCTTCTTCGTCGGCAGTCCCCGTGCGATGACGGCCCGCAGCAGGTGGAAAATGCCGTCCGCCCGCAAGTCCCAGAGGAACCGCTGCGACACCAGCGCGTCCCGCAGGTGGTCGAACATCCGCTCCACGTCGGCGTACTCGGCCGGCACCTCCGGATGCTTCTTCTGCGTGCCCCGCTTCAGCCACTGCCGGCGGAGTTCGTACAGGCAGACGGCGACCGCCTGGGCCAAGTTCAGGGAGTCGTAGCGCGGGTCTGCGGGGATGTAAATCATGCCGTGCGCGTGGCCGAGTTCGTCGAGCGTCATGCCGTGCGGTTCGGGGCCGAACAGCAGCGCGGCCGGGGCCTGATCGAGGGCGTCCAGCACGGCCGGCACCTTCTCCTCCGGCGTGCCCCAGAAGCCTTTCCGCATGAGGCCGCCGGTTTCGCCCGACGTGGCGATCACCAAGGTGCAGTCGGCCACCGCCTCGGCGATGGTGGCGACGACGCGCGCACCGCTGAGGATGTCCAGCCCGCGCGTGGCCATCATCACCGCTTCCATGCTCTGGCGGTTGGCGACCGGTTCGACGAGGACGAGGTCGCGCAGGCCGAAGTTGGCCATCGCGCGGGCGACGGAGCCGAGGTTCCCGGCGTAGTGCGGGCGGATCAGGACGACGCGGCAGCGGTCGATGGACATGCGGGGATTGTATGCCGGTTCCGTCAGCCCGCCGCGCCGGCAAGGGGCGGCGGGTCAGGCGGACTGTCGGGAAATGGTCTTCAGAAGAGACCCCACCCTCCGGCCCCCTCCCCATAAATGGGGAGGGGGTGTTCAGGCGGGTCTCGCTCTGGGTCGTGCCGCTTTGGTGTTGGAAATACCTGGGCGAGAAGCGAATCCGATGTCCTGTTGAACACCCCCTCTCCAGGACGGGGAGGGGGCCGGGGGGGTGGGGTCTTGGCAAAACTTTACCGGAACAGCGGCCGCCACCACCGCCAGCCGACCAGCACGCCGAGCGTCACCCCGGCCCAGTCGATCAGCACGTCGAGCGCACGGCCGGAGCGGTTCGGCACGACCGTCTGGATGATCTCGGTGGCCATGCCGTGGAACAGCATCAGGGTGAACGCCAACACCAGCGGCGGGGGGCGGCGCGGCACCCACAGCCCGAGTGCGACCGTCAGGTAGGTGTTGCCGAGCAGGTGCAGCGTCTTCGCCGCCAGGTACTTCGCCAAGTCCGCACCGGAAAAGAGGTCCAGCACGCCCTCCGGCACCGGGTTGGGCTCGACCAGCAGCCACGTCCAGACCGCCAGCGGCGGCCAGAACAGCAAGTGGCCGAGCCAGAAAAGGCGGGGGGAGTCGGGCGGCGTCACTCCTTGCCCCAGTATGGGTTCCGGTCGCGGAGGCCCTGCGGGGCGATCCGCTCGGACGGCTTGTCCGGGTCGGCGAGTCCGAACGCCATGCCGAGCGGCGACCGGCCGGGGCGGTCGCCGGGGGTGTGGGCGCTGCGACCCCAGTGGTCGCCGACGCCGGCGAGGTCGAACGTGTCGAAGGTGCCGAGTTTCGGCCGCCAGTTCAGCTTGCCGCGCAGCTTCACCTCGAAGCCGCGCTCGGCTTTAGTCAGGTCCGCGTCGGTCGCCAGCGTTGCCGCGCCGTCGAGCCGCAACTCGACCGCGGTCGCCTCGTCCACCGCCACGACGGTCAGGGTCATCCGGTTCTTCCGCACCTCGGTTCGCTTCCAGAACGCCGGCTCGCCGCGGGTGTTGTCGGCCAGGTGGAAGCGGGCGATCCGCTCGGCCACCTTCTCCGGCACCGGGTAATTGAACCCGACTTCGGCCCGAGTCGGAGCCAGCGCTTTCACCTCGTCCTTCGTCAGCCAGAGGAAGTCGCGGGACGCCCTGTCGCCGCCGGCGAACTCGCAGGTGCCTTTGGCGAAGGCGTCGCCTTTGCGGTCGAGGATGCGGGCGTTGGCGCGGACGACCAGCGTGCCGTCGGGCATCGGCCGGGTGTAGTTCGGGTCGAGTTTGCCGTGCGCCGGCACCGCGATCGCGCCGGGCTTGGTCCGCTCCGCCGGCAGCTTCTTGAACTTGGCCAGCGCGTCGGCGAACACCTGCTTCATCACCTTGGCGTCCTGGCCGGCGTTCTTGAACCCCAGCAACTCGCCGTCGGCGGTGAACACGTAGATGCCCTGGCGGGTGCCGTCGCGGGCCTTGCGGGGGCCTTGCACGGCCACCTTGTGGAAGAACTCGCCCTCGTCGTCGCGGCGGCGGCGGGTGTACCAGTCGTCGGTGCAGACGGGCACGAAGGCGGTTTCGCACAGCGTGATGACTTCGGGATCGGCGAAGGTGGACACACGGCCCACGACGACGTTGTTTCAGCCGCAGCCGAGCGGGTGCCCGTCCATCTCCCACAGCAGGATCGGCTTGCCCTCCTTGGCCGCGACCGTCCGCGCGTCCCACAGGTTGGTGAGCCACGGAATCTTGTCGAAGTCGTCCTCGCCGGCGGTCGGCCGCACGGCGACCAGCAGCTTGTCGAACTCGGCGGCCGACAGTTGCTCCGGCACCGGGGTCGGCTTGCTTTGGCAGACCGGCGTGCCGACCACCGCGACCGCGACGACGGAGCCGAGGGCGACGAACCCGTACCACTTCCGCATGGGACACCTCCGGAGTTGGGACTACGAGGTGTATGGTACACGGTCGCGGGCCGGGTAAAATACTCCGGACCCATGCGGGGAGGGGCCGCCGCCCGTCATTCCCCGAACGCCTTCGCAACCGTTGACCCGTCGCGGTATGATGGGGGTGTCGTCTCGCCCCGGTCCCGTCTCCGGAGAACCGCCATGTCGATCCGGTCCCCCCGCATCTGGTCGCTCGCCGCCGCCCTGCTGATCGCCGCAGCCGCCGCGCCCGGCCGCGCCGCCGAACCCGACGACGACCTGGAGGCGCTCCAGAAGCGGCTCCTCGAACGGATGTTGAACGGCAACCCGATGACGGGAGAACTGAAGGGCCTGATCGACGAGATGAACAAGAAGATGCTGAAGCGGTTCCCGGACCTACAGCCGTTCCAACAGCCCCAACTTCTTCCCCTCCGCGGGCAGCCGCTGGAGTTCCCGCAACTCCGACCGGGCCGGCTCCGCCCGGAGGTCGCGCTGCCGCAGCCGGTCGCGGAGCGGGACGTGACGGACAAGCAGTTGAAGGAGTTCGACGACGCCATCGACAAGTTGAAGGACGACCCGGAGGCGCAGGCGGAACTGAAGAAGGCCCGCGACGAGTACAAGAAGGCGCTGGAGGAGGGGTTGAAGAAGAACGGCGGCAACGTCGAGCGCCCCCGCGGCGGCCCGCCCGCCCGCCTGCAACCGCAGGCGTTCGCCCCCGTGCGGCCGATCGACATCGACGTGCCGGTCGAGAACATCCGGGGTTTGAACCTCGTGCGGCCGGTCGGCCCGGTGCGGCTCGGCGTGGTGTTCGAGCGGCCGTCGGCCGTGCTGAGCGAGCAGTTGGACTTGCCCGACCAGGTGGGAGTGGTCGTCGTCGAGGTGCAGCCGGGATCGCCGGCGGACAAGGTCGGGCTGCGCAAGAACGACGTGGTGGTGAAGCTGGGCGGGAAGGACGCGCCGAGCGAGCTGACCCGTTTCCAGGAACTGGTGGCCGGGCTGAAGTCGGGCGAGAAGCTGGAGGTGGTGCTGTACCGGAAGGGGAAGAAGGAGACCGTCAAGGGTCTGGAGTTGGCCTCGCCCCGCGCGGCCGTGGCGGACTGACGGGCGATCGGCAGACGGCCCCCGCGCCGTAACATGACGCTCCCGTTCACGTTCTCCTCCGGTGCCTGCCGCGAATGCTCCTCAAGCGCGTCATCCCGTGCCTCGACATCGACCGCGGGCGGGTCGTCAAGGGCGTGAATTTCGTCGGCCTCCGCGACGCCGGCGACCCCGTGGAAATCGCCAAGTTGTACGACGCCGACGGCGCGGACGAATTGGTGTTCCTGGACATCTCGGCCACCCATGAGGGGCGGGACATTCTCCTCGATGTCGTTCGCCGCGTGGCCGAGTGCTGCTTCATGCCGCTGACCGTCGGCGGTGGCATTCGCACCCTCGACGACGCCACGCGGCTCATTCAAGCCGGCGCGGAGAAGGTCAGCCTGAACTCGGCGGCGGTGAAGACCCCGCACCTGATCGCGGAAGTCGCCGGCAAGTTCGGCCGCTGCGCGACGGTGGTGAACATCGACCCCCGTCGGGTCCGCCGCGACGGGGCCGAAGTGTGGGAAGTGCATATCAACGGCGGTCGCACGCCGACGGGATTGGAGGCGGTGGCGTGGGCGCGGGAGGTGGTCCGCCTGGGGGCCGGGGAGATCGTGCTGACCAGCATGGATGCGGACGGCACGAAGGCCGGGTACGACCTGCCGATGCTGACGGCCGTGTGCGCGGCGGTGAACGTGCCGGTGGTGGCCAGCGGCGGGGCCGGTCACCCGGACCACCTGGCGGCGGCGTTCCGCGCCGGCGCGTCGGCGGCGTTGGCCGCCAGCATCTTCCACTACGGCGAGTACCCGATCCCGGCGACGAAGGCGGCCCTGGCCCGACACGGAATTCCCGTGCGAATCACCACGGCGGGGTAGGATTCGACATCACACGCGAGAGTTTCTCCGATGAAGATGCATCCGGCGGTGTTCGTCGCAGTACTCCTGCTGGCCGCAGCGGCCGGCTTCGGCGGTGGCATGTTCGTCCAGCACCGGCTCGCCCCGCCCGCCCCAACCGTGCCGGACGCGAACCCGAACCCCCTCGCGCCCGACTCGCACTGGGAGGAGAAGCAAGCTGGCAAGCGGAAAGCCCTTCTCGACTACCTGGATGGGAAGGACTTCTTGGACAAGGACAAGAAGCCGGTCCACGACGCCACCGGCAAGCCGCTGGTCTTCCGCAAGGACGCGGTCGAGGCGGTGAAGTTCGCCGACGCCGCCACCTCCTCCGGCGACCGGCCGTGGTCCACCTCGGTCACGGTCGTCGTCTCTTCCGCCGGCAAGCGTTACGCCGTCCACGCGAATCTGGAGTACCGCGAAGTCGATCCGCTCTACGTCATCGTCTCGTTCACCCCGACCGAAGTGTCGCCGCAATAAGCCGCAGTCGCCCTCACCCCGGAGATTCGCCCACCATGTCCGACAACACCGACAAGCCCGTCGTCGCCAAGCCGGCCATCCGGGCCGTCGTCGCCCGGCCGCTCGGCGCGCCGCCGGTGGCCGCGCCCGCCCCGGCCGTCGCCCGGCCGGTCGCCACCGACGTGACGGCCGAGTTGCCCCGGCCGACGCTGCCGGCCCCGACCATCCCGCCCGCCACGATCCCCGGCGGACCGGGGGCCACCGGCACGGCCAAGTCCACCATCGCCATGTCCACCGGCGCGTTCAGCAGCCCGCACCCGATCAACGGCGACACGCCGGGCCTCGACCTGGCCACGGCCGTGCCGGGCGAGCCGCCGATCAACGTCCTGTTCCGCACGGTGATGCGGCACAACGGGTCGGACCTGCACCTGAAGGCCGGCCTGCCGGGGGCCATGCGGCTGCGGGGCGTCATCCAGAAGATGGCCACCAAGCCGATCCCGCAGGACGACATGGAGAAGCTGTTCATGGCCATCCTCGGGCCGAAGCAGCTGAAGGTGCTGGAGGAGACCGGCGGGGCCGACTTCGCCCACGTCGTCGGCGACGACGAGTGCCGTTTCCGGGTGAACATCCTGAAGCAGCGGGGCAAGTTCGCCATGGTGGCGCGGCGGGTGAACACCACCATCCCGACGTTCGAGAAGCTGGGCCTGCCGCCGAGCATCGAGAAGCTGTGCCACTACGACCAGGGGCTGGTCATCCTGGCCGGCGTGACGGGGTCGGGCAAGTCCACCACCATCGCGTCCATGCTGGAGTACATGAACCAGCGGGAGGCGCTGCACATCCTGACCATCGAGGACCCGATCGAGTTCGTGTTCCAGGACAAGATGTCGATCGTGAACCAGCGGGAAGTGTTCCTCGACGTGATCGACTGGCACACCGCGCTGAAGCACGCGGTGCGGGAAGACCCGGACGTGATCCTGGTGGGCGAGATGCGGGACCAGGAGACGTTCGAGGCCGGCGTCCACGCGGCCGAAACCGGGCACGTCGTGTTCGGGACGATCCACGCCAGCACCGCCGCCAGCACCATCAGCCGCATTTTGGACCTGTTCCCGCCGATCCAGCACCACGCCATCCGCCAGACGCTGGCGTTCAACCTGAAGGCGGTGGTCGCGCAGAAGCTGCTGCCGAGCATCAAGCCGGGGGTCAGCCGGGTGCCGTCGAACGAGATCATGATGCTGAACCCGACGATCCGCGATTTGATCCTGAAGTCGAAGGACGACAAGCTGCTGGACGCCATCCGCATCGGCTTCCTGGAGGGCATGGTGGACTTCACCCAGAACCTGCTCGACCTGCTCGACCGCGGGGACATCGACAAGGCGACGGCGCTCGAGTTCGCCCCCAACCCGGAGCAGTTTAAGATGGCCATGAAGGGCATCAAGGTGGCCGCGCCGGGCATCCTGTGACGCCACCCGAAAAGCGAACCCGGCCCGCAAGGGCCGTGGGGGGTGTGAAATCCCAGACGCCACGGCCCTTGCGGGCGCGCGCCCGTTCCCGCGCGTGCGACACCTCCGCGCCGGCCGGTCCCTACCCGTGGAGCCGACAATGCATGCGAACTTCAACGAGGCGGCCAGCGCTCATGTGAGCCAGGACGAGGACGGGGTCGTCCGCGAAGTGTGGCACGAGGCCCCCGTTCCGAGTACGGCCTCGACGGCCCAGTTGGCGGCCGAGCAGTACCTGGCCCGGCACGCGGGCCTGCTCGGCCTCGCCCCCGCCGAGTTGACGAACCTGGCCGCGGAGAGCGAAGCGGCTCCGGTGGACGCGGCCGGCGAGTTCCGGCTGCTGAGCGAGAAGGCGCAGTTCGACTCGACCACCGTCGCCTACGAGCAGACCCACTTCGGCCTGCCGGTGTGGGAGGCGGGCGTGGCGGTCTACATGAAGAACGGGCCGTACCGGGTCGTCGGCGCGCAGTCCACCCGCCACGCCGACGTGGACGGCGTGCGGCTGCCGAGCAAGGCGAAGTTGGCGAAGTTCGACGCGCCGACCGCCAAGGCCGTGGCCGCCCTGCTCGGGCTGTCGGCCACGGCGAAGGGGTACGACGCCAAGTCGCTCGCGGTCGAGGGCGTCGAACTGGTCATCTACCGCTACGAGGCGGCGAAGCGGGAGCCGCACGGCGGGGGCGGGGCGTCCCTCACCGGGGAGGACGCCGGGGCGGGGCCGACCCTGCCGCTGCCGCCGCTGCCGAAATCGATCGTGGAAGGCGGGCACTACGTCGCGGCCGTGGTTCACTTCCAGTTGGGCACGGCCCAGTCCCCGGACCTGCACTGGCGGGCCATCTTCGACGTGGAGACCGGGGCCGTCCTGCACCTGCGCGCGTTCGACGGCGGCGTCAACGGCATGGTGTTCGGAGTCGATCCCATCACCAGCGCGCCGTCCGGTCCGCTGCCGAACACGGCCAACGCCGCCCTGAACCCGAAGCGGACGAGCGTCCTGCTCCAGGGGCTGAACCCGCCGGTCGGGGGCACTCAGGGGCTCCAGGGCAACCTCGTCACCGTGGCGGACGTGGAACTGCCGACGGTCCCCCCGCCGACGCAGGCGGTCGGCTCGGACTTCAACTACAACGCCCGCTCGAACGACTTCGCGGCCGTCAACGCCTACTACCACTGCGACCGCTTCTTCCGCCTCGTCCAGGGCATGGGGTTCCCCCTGGCCACCTACTTCGGCCCGACGCCGTTCCCGTCCCCGGTGGACCACCGCGGCTCGGCCTTCGCGGCGAACGGCGTCGAAATCAACGCCCACTGCCTCGGCATGGCCGGCGGCGTCGGCGTCTTGCGCACGACTTTTATGCTGGCCGACCTGGGCGACACGCAGAACCCCATCGGCCTCGCGTGCGACTGGCGGATCGTGCTGCACGAATTGGGCGGCCACGGCATCCTGTACCCGCACGTGCATTCCGCGAACTTCGGATTCGCGCACAGCGCCGGCGACAGCATCGCCGTGATCCTGAACGACCCCGAGACCGCCGCGCCGGACCGGTTCCTCACGTTCCCGTGGGTCGGCGGGGTCATCTCCCGGCG
The DNA here is from genome assembly GCA_043745295.1 of Fimbriiglobus sp. GTDB lineage: Bacteria > Planctomycetota > Planctomycetia > Gemmatales > Gemmataceae > JALHQU01. The sequence continues at coordinate 11,296 of JAYTTN010000357.1, forward strand.
GCACGACCGGCCGGTCGCCGGCGGGTGGGGGTGGAACGGGAACATCGCCCTGAACCCGTTCGACCGCGCCCTCGACGGCGGCGGGTACAACAACGAACAGATCCTGTCCACGTCCCACTTCCGCCTGTACCGGTCGATCGGCGGCGACTCGCCGCACCTCGGGTCGCGGCAGTTCGCCGCGCGGTTCGCCTGCTACCTGATCCTCCGCGCGGTGGCGAGCCTCACCCCGGCGACCAATCCGACGACCGCCGACGGGTACGTGACCGCGCTGCTGGCCGCCGACCTGGGCGACTGGACGAGCGAGGGGCACGCCGGCGGGGCGTACGGGAAAGTCGTCCGCTGGGCGTTCGAGCGGCAAGGCTTGTTCCAACCGGCCGGCACGCCGATGCCCAACAACAACGAGGGCGCGCCGCCCCCCGTGGACGTGTACATCGACGACGGCCGCGCCGGCGAGTACCCGTTCCAGGCGAACCACTGGAGCTGCCAGGCGATCTGGAACCGCCTCGCCGCCGACGGCCTCGCCGGGCACCAGGAGCCGGTGGTCGGGGTGACGAACTTCGCCTATGTGAAGGTGAAGAACCGCGGCACCCAAACCGCCACCGGCGTGGTCGTGAAGGCGTTCCACGCCAACCCGGCGGCCGGCCTCGTGTACCCGAACGACTGGCAGGCGATGACGACGGCCCAACTCGCGGCCGCCAACGTCCCGCCGAACAGCGCGACCGAGATACTCGTCGGGCCGTTCCAGTGGGTCCCCACCCACCTCGGCCACGAGTGCATGTTCGTGGTCGTGTCGGCGGCCGGCGACCCGAGCAACGCGGACAACATCGGGCCGGGCGAATCCATCCCCGAGTGGCGGCTGGTGCCGCACGACAACAACATCGGGCAGCGGAACGTGTTCCCGGTAGCCGCCGGCAACCTCAAGAATCTCGTCGCTGCCGTCTCCCGGTTGACGTTCACGCTGAAGAACCCGCACCCCAAACCGGCGCGGATGGTCCTCGTCCCGATCCTCCCGCGCCTGCTCGTCGAGCGCGACTGGAAGTTGGACTTCGGCAACCCCGGCGGCGGGGCGTTCAAGTTGCTGCCGGGCGAGACCAAGACCATCGCCCTGCGGCTCACCCCCGGCAAGATGTTCACGGCGGCGGAGATCGCCAAGGCGAAGGACGCGGTCATTCACGTCGAGGCCTACGCCGACGACATCCTGGTCGGCGGCATGTCCTACACCCTCGACGCGAAGCTCAAGCCGTCCAAGCCCAAGTGAGCGACGAGATCCCGCACGCCCGCGCGACGAGGCCCACCTCGTCGCCGCGACCGAAGGGAGCGCCGCCCGGACGGCCCCTCTCACCGTTCCCTCAGATTCCGCCGCGTACACTCGCAGCACTCCCACCTTTGCTCCCCTTCCGGGTTCCCGCCATGCCACGCCGCGCATCGATCCCCGCGTTCTTGCTCGTGCCGCTCGTCGCGTTCGCCGCCGACGTGGAGGTGGCTCCGAAGCCCCGCGCCGTCGAACCGAGCCAGACGAAGGCCATCGACATCGACCTGACCGGGTACAAGACGGTCGCCACGGCGGCCAAGGCCGACCCGAAGACGTTCAAGGCGCTGGCCGGCGACAAGCCCGTCCTGGCCGGGTTCGTCGGCATCGAACTGTCGCCGATGCGCGGCAACGGCGTGTGCGTCGGGGCCGTCGCGCCGGGTTCGCCGGCGGACAAGGCCGGGCTGAAGGTGAACGACGTGCTGACCAAGATCGGCCCGGACGCCTTGGCGGGGGTCGGGGCCGCGAAGGACCGGATGCGGGGGTTGGCCGCGAACGAGAAGGTGACATTCATCGTCCAGCGGGACGGCAAGGCGGTCGCCGTGGACGTGACGCCGAAGCCGCTCAGCCAGCCGATGACCCCGACCGGCGGCGGCGGGACCGGCGGCACGCCGCGGGCGCGGATCGGCATCCAGTCCGAGCCGAAGAAGGGCGGCGGGGTGGAGGTCGTCTCGATCACCGAGGGCGGGGCGGCGGAGAAGGCCGGCATCAAGGTCGGCGACATCCTGGTCAGCATCGACGACAAGAAGCTCGACGCCGACGTGGGCCTCGTCGATCTGCTGGCGAGCAAGCGGCCGGGCGAGGTGGTGAAGGTGGCCCTGACGCGGGGCGGCAAGGAGCTGGACGTGCGGGCGACCCTGACCGGCGACGACACCGGGCCGAAGGGCGGGCGGGCGGGCGCGGGTGGGGCCGGCGGGTGGGACGAGCGGCTGCCCGGCGCGTGGAAGAAGCCGACGTACCGGCTGGCCGTCGTCGGCATCGAATACCCTGACGTGAAGCACAACGACAAGATCAAGGACGGCGACTGGGAGGCGTCCATGTTCAGCAGTGGCAAGTACACCGACAAGTCCGCGACCGGGCAGAAGACGTACGGCAGCATGGCCGACTACTTCAAGGAGATCAGTTACGACAACTTCAAAGTGGAAGGCAAGTTCGTCGGCTGGGCGGAGGTGGCCAAGAAGCGGATGGACTACAGCAGCGGGAACGGCACCAGCCAGCGGGAGAAGACGGCCCTGCTGAACGAGGCGATGGACGTGCTGCTGAAGAAGGACAAGGACGCGCTGAAAGACTTCGACGGGGTGTTCTTCCTGTTCGCCGGCGGGCGGGTGCAGACCACGCGGGGAAGCCTGTACTGGCCGCACCGGGCCAGCTTCAGCCACGGCGGCAAGCGGTGGCCGTACTTCATCGTGCAGGAGGGCGGCGACACCATGACCAACATCAGCGTGTTCTGCCACGAGTTCGGCCACATGCTGGGGCTGCCCGACCTGTACGCCCGCCCGGAAGTGCCCGGCATGGAAGGCGTCGGCGTGTGGTGCGCCATGAGCCAGCAACTGCCGAACGGCCGGCCGCAGCACTTCAGCGCGTGGAGCAAGGAACAACTCGGCTGGCTGAAGCCGACGATGGTGGACCCCCGCGTCAAGCAGAAGCTGATCCTGTCGCCCATCGAGGACGACGCCACCCAGTGCTACAAGGTGCCGCTGAAGGCGGACGGCAGCGAGTACCTGCTGCTCGAGAACCGCAAGAAGAAGGGGTGGGACGCCGACCTGCCGGCCGAGGGGCTGCTGGTGTGGCGGGTGATCCCCGGCAACGGCACGCAGAAGGTGTTCCTGGAGGAGTCGCACGGCATCGAGGGGCCGGCCGGCCCGCGGTCGAACGTCGGCGCGGTGCCGTTCCCCAGCCCGGCGAACGACAGCTTCACCCCGTTCACGACGCCGAGCAGCAAGGCCACCACCGGTGGCGGGTTCGACGTGTTCGTCACCAACGTCCGCCGCCTGCCGGATGGGGGAATCGCCTTCCACCTGGGGTACGAGTACCAGTGACGAAGCAGTTTGCCGCGAGCCGAGCGCGGCGAAGCCGAGTTGAACGAAACCGGCTCGCCGGGCTGCCCGGAACCGCCAGATTCCGCTGGCGCATCCCCACCGGCCACCGGCAGTCGGCGTTGACCGCGACATTTCCCCACGGTATGCGGCGGCGAACGGTCGGGGGGCGACCGCGCCCGGCGAAGAGGGGGACGACGTGAACCGACTCATCATCGTGGGATTGGCGGTCGCGGCCGGCGGGCTGAGCGGGTGCGCCAGCACCTGGGACGCCGTCACCAGCCGCGACTTCCGCAAGGCCCCGTTCCACAGCACGTTCGGCTCCGACGACCCGATGGCGGTGCTGCGGACCAAGGTGGACGGCGACGCCCGCGCCAGGGCGATGCGCAACCTGAAGGAGCCGGCCGCCGGCAAGGGCAGTGCCGCCGAGCAGGACGAAGCCTTGCAAATCCTCGGCAATGCGGCCACGACCAACCCCAGCCCGGTCCTCCGCGCCGCTGCCGTGGACGCCCTCGGCCGGTTCAAAGACCCTCGCGCCCTGCCGCTGCTGATCGCCGCGTACCACAAGGCCGACGGCCTCGACGACGCGGCGCGGAAAACGGCCGACCGGGACGGCGACCTGGTGCCCGTCGCCGGCCGCGGGGCGGCAACGCCCGACCCGTTCGCGCTGACCGGGCCGGCCGGCTTCCCGCCGGAGTTCGTCGTCGGCGTGCGGTCGCGGGTGATCGCCGCGCTGGCCGCCACGGATCGGCCGGAGGCGGTGAAGTTCCTCGCCGACGTGGCGACCGGGCAGGCGCAGAAGGAGACCGACCCCGACGACCAGAAGGTGCGGGTGGCGGCGGTCCGCGGGCTGGGCCGGATGCGGCACAAGGAGTCGGTGGTGGCGCTGGCCAAGGTGCTGCAAACCGACGGCAAAAAGGACATCCTGATGGCGGACTCGGCGCACAAGGGTCTCGTCGATCTGACCGGCAAGAAGCTGCCCGCCGACGGCGACAAGTGGGCCGAGGTGATCCAGGCCGGGTTCGTCGTGCAGCCGGAGCAGACCGGCTTCCGCCGCGTGCTGGGGGCGATCACGCCGTAAGATAGGGGCGAAGACAATCTGAACCGCCAAGACGCAAAAGTGCGCCGAGAAGAGTAAGAAGAGATCAAGATTCGGAGGGAAGAGTGCGGGGGAAGTGGCTTGTTGCGCCTTCCTCAATCTTGCTTCCTCTCTGCTTACCTCGGCGTCTTGGCGGTTCAATTTTTCCCCAACCGGGGTCTTCTCATGAGCAAAGCGAAACCGGCCGTCGTCCCGCTGCACCAACTCATACCGCACCAGCCGGCCGACTTCTTCGCCCTGCTCGCGGAGAAGACCCGCAAGACGACCCGCGACGGCCGCACCTTCTTCGAGCTGAAGTTCCGCGACCTCCGCCGCACGGTGGCGGTCGCCGTCTGGCCGGAAAACGACCTGTACGCGCGGTGCGAGACGGAACTTCAAGCCGGCGGCTTCTTCAAGATTCGCGGCACGTTCGCCGAACACCCCAAGTACGGCCCGCAGGTCGAAGTCGCACAACTCCGCGAAGTTCGTGAGGCGGACGTCGCCGACGGCTTCCGCGAAGCCGACTTCTTCGACCGCTCGCGGTTCGACTCCGAGGCGATGTTCGCGGAACTGCGAACGCTCGCCGAGGCGGAAATCGCCGACCTGCCGCTGCGGAAGCTGGCGGTCGAGCTGCTCGACGCGAACGCGGCGACCCTGAAGCAACTGCCGGCGACGAAGGACCGCTTCCACCCGTTCCCCGGCGGCTGGCTCGAACACGTCCTGAGCGTGACGAAGAACTGCCTGTTCCTGGTGGACCGCTACCGCGCGCACTACCCGGAACTGACCCCGCCGCTGAACCGCGACGCGGTGATCGCCTCGGCGATCCTCCACGACCTCGGCCGGGTGGCGGAGTTGCAGTTGCCGGCGGTGCCGGGTCAACCGGTCGGCACGACCGTGGACGGCGAACTGTTCGGCCACCAGTTGCTTTGCCGGGACATGGTGCGCGACCACGCGCGGACGATCCCGGAGTTGAACCCCGACCTGCTGAAGCTGCTCGAACACGTCATCGCGTCGCACCTCGCGCTGCCGGCGTGGGGGTCGCTGCGACTGCCGGCCGTACCGGAGGTGCTGATCCTGCACCACGCGGACGATCTGGACGCGAAGATGGAGATGTACGCGCGGCACCTGATCCGCGACCCGTCGGTCGGCCCGTTCACCGACCCCGACCCGGTGCTGAAGCGGCCGCTCTGGAAGGGGCGAAGCGTGTAGCGGAAATCGAATTGAACCGCCAAGACGCCAAGGTCGCCAAGAAAACAGAAGAGAGACAGAGAGGGTGGATGGCAAGCAATGGAGAGGTCCCGCGCCCCTCTTTGTTTGCCCGACTCTGTCATTTTCTTCTTGGCGGCCTTGGCGTCTTGGCGGTTCAATACTCTTCTCACCTCACGAGGCGAACATCATGCGCGAACCGACAGCGGAGGAGGACGAGTGGGCGCGGCGGGTGATCGGCGCGGCCATCGAGGTGCATCGGCACCTCGGCCCCGGCTACCTGGAGGAGGTGTACCAGCAGGCGATGGCGGTGGAACTCGCGCTGCAAGCCATCCCGTATTCGCCGCAACACCCGGTCGGTGTGTCGTACAAGGGGCACCGAGTCGGCGAGGGGTTGCTCGACTTCCTGGTGGCGGACACGCTGGTGGTCGAGTTGAAAGCCGTGGAGTCGCTCGCCGACATCCACAAGGCGCAGGTGATCTCGTACCTGAAGGCGACGGGCCTCACGCTCGGCCTGCTCATCAACTTCCGCGTGCCGGTGCTGCGGGACGGGATCAAGCGGGTGATCCGGACGCAGTGAAGGGGAATGATGTTGAACCGCCAAGACGCCAAGATCGCCAAGAAAACGGAGAAAAGGCAGAAGAGAATGAATCGAGAGGCCATCGGCGCTCGGTCTTCTCTTCAGACTCAATCTTCCTCTCCATTCATCTTGGCGACCTTGGCGTCTTGGCGGTTCAACTCCGCTTTTTTCTCCCTCTGCCCTTCGCTTCCACTTTCCGCCGAAGGCGGTAGCCGTCGCCGCCCTTGAAGGTCATCAGGATGGTGCCGACGCCGGCGCAGCTCTCGAACAGGTCGGCCGTGGTCTGCTCGTCGTCCGGCCAACTGTACACGAAGATGAGGTCGAAGTCGTCCGGCTCCAGGCCGGACTGCGGGTAGGCGTCGTCGCTCTCCGTGACCAGCCAGGAGTACTCGCCGGCGGTGATATCGTCGTGCCCGCGGGGGATGAAGCTGCCGTGGACGAACTCGACTTCCACGTCGAACGCCTCGGCCAGTTGTCGGGCCGACGCGACCAAGTCCCACTCGGTCTCGATGCCGACGGACTCGTAGCCGAGCATGGCGGCCAGGCTGGCGGAGACGCCGATGCCGCTGCCCCACTCGAGGAAGCAGGTGCCGCGGAGGAGCGAGGCGTCGGTGATCGCGCGGAGGGTGCGGTAGAAGGCTTCGTAGTCGCTCGGCACGAAGCCGGGGATGCCGGCGTCGGCGAGCGCCTCCTCGACCCGCCGGTCGGCCTCGGCGAGGAACTTCCGCACCGGGTACGGCACCGGCGCGGCGTCCAGTTCCGGCAGTGGCACATCGACGAGGGGCATTGGCAACCGTCTCACAGCGGGAGAACGCGAACACGGCTCTTCTTGAGATCGAGTACGATCAGCGCGCCACCGGCCAAGACTTGCTCGTGTGCCGCGAGCGCGTCGAGGATGAGTTGCCCGACCTGTTCTGGCAGAACCTGCTGGCCGCGGAGTTGGATGACACTCGGACCGGATGCGTGTGTCAGCGCGAGGGCCGTGCCGAAATCCAAGTCATGGGTAAACACGAGGCAACCGTTCGCTCTCGCCCAGGCCATCAACTCTTCGTCCGGGGCGTTTTGCGCGCCGACGGCTTGCCAGTGGACGGCGTCGCGACCGTTCGCCGCGAAGAACGGCACCCACTCCGGCGACAGGTTCATATCGATGAGGATGCGGGGGCTCATGCGGGTACCAATTCCTCGACCCGCTCCTCCAACCGCCACGCCGCGTAGCCGAGTACGGCGTCGATGTCCGCCGGTTCCAGGTACGGGTATGCCGTCAGAATCCGCTCGCGCGAACTGCCGCTTGCGAGCAGGCCCAAGACGGTGGCGGCCGTGATCCGCATCCCGCGAATGCACGGCTTGCCGCCCATCACCTTCGGGTCGAGCGTGATACGATCAATTTCCATGTGCATGCCCTTCGCGTTAGTCCCGCGCCTTCCGCTCGTTCTTCTTCCGCTCGGACTCGGTCAGGTACAGCTTCCGCATGCGGATCGCCTTCGGCGTGATCTCCACTAACTCGTCGTCCTCGATGTACTCCATCGCCATCTCCATGCTGAAGTCGCGGGGCGGCTTCAGCGCGGCGGCCTTGTCCGACCCGGACGCCCGCATGTTGGTGAGCGGCTTCTTGCGGGTGACGTTCACCGTCAGGTCGTTGTCCCGGCAGTGTTCGCCGACGATCTGCCCGCCGTACACGGCCTGCTGCGCGTCGATGAACAGGACGCCCCGGTCCTGCAACCCGTCCATCGCGTAGGCGGTCGCCTTCTCCGTCTCCAGGCTGATCAGCACCCCCAGCGCGCGGCCGGGGATGGTCGCCTTGATCGGCCGGTACTCGTGGAAGTTGTGGTGCAGGATGGCCGTGCCCTGGGTGGCCGTCATCATGCGGGTCCGCAGGCCGATGAGGGCGCGGGCCGGGATGTAGAACTCGATGTGCGTGCTGGCCCCGTGGTTCTCCATCTTCTCGCACTCGCCCTGCCGCTCCAGCACCAGCCGCATGACCGAGTTCGAGTGTTCGGTCGGCACCTCCACCACCAGGTACTCGATCGGCTCGTTCAGCTTGCCGTCGATCTCCTTGTTGATGACCTTCGGCTTGCCGACGGCCAGCTCCATGCCCTCGCGGCGCATCGATTCGAGCAGCACGCCGAGGTGTAGCATCCCCCGCCCGCTCACGATGAACTCGCTCTCCTTCTCGCCCGGTCGGACCCGCAGGGCGACGTTGGCCTGGAGTTCCAGGTCCAGGCGGTCCCGCAGTTCGCGGCTGGTGCAGGGCTTGCCGTCCTGCCCGGCGAACGGCGAATCGTTCACCTTGAACAGCATGTCCAGCGTCGGCTCGTCCACCGTCAGCGGCGGCAGGGCCATCGGGTTGTCGAAGTCGCAGATGGTGTCGCCGATGTCGGCGTCGTCGATGCCGACGATGCAGCAGATGTCGCCGGCGCGGATCTCCTCGACCTCCTTGCGGGACAGGCGGTCGAACTCCAGCACCTGCACCACCGTGTCCGCGAAGGTGGTGCCGTCCTTCTGCTTCACCACCGTCACCCGCTGGTTCTTCTTGATCTTCCCACCGAACACCCGGCCGACGGCGATCTTGCCCAGGAACTGGTCGTACGACAGGGCCATCACCTGGAATTGCAGCGGCTTGCTGTCGTCCCCGACCGGCGGCGGCACGGTGTCCAGGATGGCGTTGAACAGCGGCCGCAAGTCCTTCGGCTCGACGGTCATGTCGTCGGTGGCCACCCCGTTGCGACCGGAGGCGTAAATGACCTTGAAGTTGGCCTGCTCCTCGGTCGCCCCGAGTTCGATGAACAGGTCGAACACCATGCTGTGAATCTCGTCGATGCGGGCGTCCGGCCGATCGATCTTGTTGATGACCACGATCGGCTTCAGCCCACAGGCGAACGCCTTCCGCAGCACGAACCGCGTCTGCGGCAGCGGCCCCTCGGCCGAGTCCACCAGCAGGAACACGCCGTCGGCCATCTTCAGGATGCGCTCCACCTCGCCGCCGAAGTCGGCGTGCCCCGGCGTGTCGATCAGGTTGACCTTCACGTCGCCCAGGCGGATGGCGCAGTTCTTCGCCAAAATGGTGATGCCGCGCTCGCGTTCCTGGTCGTTCGAGTCCATAATCAGGCCGTGCTGGCCGCCGACCAGTTTGTCCAGCTCCTCGGAGCGGAACAGGCCGGACTGGCGGAGCATCTGGTCCACGAGCGTCGTCTTGCCGTGGTCGACGTGGGCGATGACGGCGACGTTGCGGAGGTCGGTGCGGGTCATGAGTGGCGCGCGGGTCTTCGGGGGTTCTCGAATCGTTACCGGATTATCTTATCGCCGGCCGGCAACTGTGCGAGTCCGGTTGTGTGTGGGTTGCGTGAACGGGAGGGTTCCACCTTGCGGCTGATCCTGATGCGGCACGCCCAGGCGGTGGCCGTGGGCGAGGCCGGCGTCGAGACCGACTTCGACCGCCACCTGACGCCGGTCGGCCGGCGGCAGGCGACGGCCGTGGCCGCGCACTTGGCCGGCCTCGGTGTCGCGTTCGATGCGATCTTGAGCAGCCCGTTCAAGCGGGCGCTGGAAACAGCCGGGTTCCTGCTGCCGCTGCTCGGCACACCGGGCGGCATCACGGTGGCGAACGAGCTGGCGTCCGAAAGCGGGCAAATCGAGGGGACGGCGGCGGCCGTGGCCGCGACCGGGGCGGACACGGCCGTCGCCGTCGGCCACATGCCCGACATCGCCCGCTTGTGTCGCTGGCTGGCCGGCGGCGGGGGCGGCTCGTTCGACACCGCGCAGGCGGTCTGCCTGCGGTTCGTCGCAGGCATCGTGCCGGGCGGCGGTCGGGTCGAGTGGGTGTTCGTGCCGACCGTTTGAAGTCTTCGCCGCGACTTCAGGAGCGGCCCCGCGCCGCTCCTGAAGTCGCGGCGAAGACTTCGCTATCACTTGTTCGGATTCTTGACGACCCACCCCTTCCACAGGTTGTCGAGCACGGCCTCGTCCTTCCACTCTACCGCTTCGAGGGCGTTCGCCGTGGTCGGCGTCGGGGTGCCCTCACCAGGCTTGAAGGCGTTGACGAACTTGTCGAACTTGGCGTCCGGCCCGAACAGCAGGAACTCGACGAAGCTGGCCGCGAGGATGTCCTGATCCTTCGCCTTGTCCGCCCCCCACACGTTGCCGACCTTGAACGCGCCGACGGTCTTCTTGGCGAACACGGCCCGCTGCTTCGCCTTGAACGCCGTCAGCTTGGCCGCGTTCCCCTCGGTGCGCATCACGGCGACCTTGCTGAACCCTTCGGTCAACCAGTACGGCAGCTCGGTGACGGTGCTGCTGGTGCCGAACTTCCGCGCGAGCGTGACGGCCGCGACCGTCTGGCTCAGCTCGTCGGCGATGCTCGCGTCCGTCGGCGCGGTGCCGGGTTCGACCCCGACCAGCACGAACGCCGTGTCCCCTTTGCTGCTGGTGCGGTGCGACTCGACCGCCTCCGGCCGGTCCTTCAGCACCAGCCGGACGAACGAGTTGTAGTGCGTCCGCGTCGGCAGCACGAAGGCGGTCAGCTTGCCCGGCCAGAGTTTCCCCTTGTCCTCCACCTTCAGCAGCTTGTACGTCGCGTCGAACGTCTTCTGGGCGGCGGCGGCGAGCAATTTCGCCTTCGCCTCGGGCTGCGTCGTGTACAGGAGGATGGCGTCCGTCTCGGCGACCGTCGGCTTGTCGAGTTTCGCCTGTTTGATGGCGTCGTCGGCCGCTTCCTTCTGCTTCTGCAGCGCGGCGTCGGCGTCCTGCGCGACGGCGACAAGCGGCAGGGCGAGCAGCGCGGCGAGGGCGAGTCGGAGCATGGGAGGGTGTCCGTGAGGGCGGGTTGGCGAGCCGCGACCGCGAGGGAGCGGCATCG
>JAYTTN010000358.1:0-1615 GCA_043745295.1 Fimbriiglobus sp.
GGCGGACCCGGAACCGAGGTTGGCCGAGGCCCGCGGCGGTAAGCGGGCGGTGTATTTCGCGGACGCCTCGCACTTCGTGCTGGCGTCGTTCCCGGGATGGGTGTGGTGCTTCGTCCGGTTGCACGTGCGGGCGGCGTCGGGACGGCAGCGGTACGACGTGCTGGGGGCGTTGAACGCGGTCGCGCACGAGTTGGTGACGGCGATCGACGCCGCGCACGGCGACGCGCTGTCGGCGTGCGCGTTGCTTCGCAAGATCGCCGGCCGGGGCCGATCGGTGCCGATCACGTTGGTGCCGGACAACGCCCGTTACCAAAAGTGCGCGTCGGTCACGGGTGAGGCCCAAGCGTTGGAGATCGAGTCGTCGTACCCGGTCGATCAGCCGGTCGGCCGGGCGGTCGGGGTCGCGTGAGGCCCAAGCGTTGGAGATCGAGTCGTCGTACCTGCCGTCGTATTCGCCCAACCCGAACCTGATCGAGCGGCTGTGGAAGTGCGTGAAGAAGGAAGCGTCGGACAGCCGGCACCATCGGGACTTCAAGACGTTTCGGGACGCCATCGACGGGTGCCTGACCGACCTGCCGGCGAAGCACCGCGACAAGCTGGCGACCCCGATGACCTACAACTTCCAGACGTGGGGCGATGTGTCACTCCTGACCGCATAAAGTATAGTTCTGTCTGCTACTTTCACCGCTTCTCCGGGTTGACGACGGCCGGGGCGGTGCCGAACTCGGTCTCCTTACCGAGTTTGCCCTTCAGGTGCTCGGCGAACTCGAACGGGTTCGGGATGACTTCCCGCAGGTACGGCAGCACCGGTGCCGGCAGCGGGAACGGTGTGACGATGACGCCCTTCGCGGACAACTCCACCGTCGGGTCATCCACCGGGGCGCGGTCGGGGAATTGGCGGGCCATCGCCGGGATGTCGGTCGCTCCGGGGTTCGCCGGACTCGCGGCTTTCAGCAGTGGGCGATCCGGCAGCGGGAAGGCCCCCACCGGCACGGCGGCGGCATCGCCGACGCTTACCGGCGCACGCTCGCTCGGCGGGCTGGGCAGCGCCAGTTTGCCCTTCGGCAGTTGCGGCGACGACGGCTTCACCACCACCTTCGGCAGCGGCAGTTCGCCCCGGTCGAAGTCGGTCGCGCGAGGGCGGGCGGCCTTCACCCTCGGCAGTTCTGGACCGCCGGGCACTCTCGGCATCAGTGCCTTTTGCACCACTTTTCCGGCCAGGTCGCTCGGCGTCGTCGGCGGTGCGACCGGCTTCGGCGCGGGTTGCCCGGCCACCGGCGGTTGCGGCACCGGCTGTGGCGCGGGGCCGTCCTTCGGCACTTCGGCGGCGGGTAGCGTCGGCGCGGCCGCGACGGCGGGCGAATCGGCCGGCGCGCCGCATCCGTTCAGGGCGAGGCAGCCGGCGGCGAACAAGAGGGCGGTGCGAAGGGGCATGGTGCGATCCTGGGAGGGCGAGGCCAGTGCTGTCCACAACTTCGGCGGAACGTATCGGTTGCGGGGTCAGCCGATCACGCCCCACCTCTCCCCGTTGGGGAGAGGTGGGGCGTGCCCCGCAACGAGGCGGGTGAGGGGTTTTCTTCTTTGTTCAGCAGCCCCTCACCCGGTTCTCGCTTCG
>JAYTTN010000359.1:0-22323 GCA_043745295.1 Fimbriiglobus sp.
CCCGCACGAGGCGGGTGAGGGGGCTTTTCGATTTCCCCTATCTGCTTCCCGGCGTTGCGTCGCCCAATCGACCCGCCTACGACACCGTGACGGTGAAACTGGTAGTCGTCACCGACCCGTCCAGGTCGGTGGCCCGCACGGTGATCGTCGTCGTGCCCACGGCCAGCGGGGACACCGTCAGCGCGTTGGCGACGACCGTCGCGGTGGCCGCGGCGGCGTTGGTGTTGCTCGCCACGGCGAACGTCATCCGCTGAGCGGCCGTCAGTTCGCCCGCGGCGGTGACGGTGATCAGGTCGGCGGCCGTCACGTTCAGCGGGAAGCTGGACGCGTCCGCCCCGGCCCGGATCGGGAACGGGGCCGCGCCGGGCAGGCCGCTGCCGCTGTAGGTGGTCACCGCACGGGTGATGGCGTCCAGCGTCTGCCGGCCACCGTTCATCACCTGCCCGAACACGGTGAACCCGCCGTTCTGCCCGTTCAGGTTCTCGCTGTTGTCGGCCAGGTTGAAGAAGAACTCGTTCGTGGCGCTGTTCGGGTTGCCGCCCAGTTTGGCCATCGCCAGCGTGCCCCGCGTGTTCGACACGCCCGGCTCGTTGGCGACGGCCGCCAACTTCGGGATCGGCGGGAATGTGGTCGCGGTGTCCGTTCCGGCCGGGTCGAAGTTGAACCCGCCGCCCTGGAGGACGAAGCCGGGGGCCAGCCGGTGGAAGATGGATCCGTTGAAGTCCTGCTGGGCGTTCCCGCTGTTCACGTAGGCCAGGATGTTGTTGACCGTGTTCGGAGCCTGTGCCGCGAACAGGTTGATGTCGATAGTCCCGGTCTGGCCGGTCGGATAGGCAGTGTTGAACCGCAGCACCCGCTCGGCGTCGGCGAACACCGTGGCCAGGTCGAAGGTGAGGTCCGCGCCACCCGCAGTCGCGGTCTGGTTGGTGATGGCGTTCGCCACGGTCGGCGGGGTGTTCCGCACGACCGTCTCCGAACGGAGGCCGGCGGGGTTGCCGGCGACATCCACGCCGCTCACCGCCCGCACGGTGTAGCTGTTCGGGCCGACGTTCAGAGCCACGTTGGTGAACGTGTAGGTGCCGTCCGCCGCGGCGGTGGCGGTGGCGAGGACAGCTCCCGTGCCGGGGGTGCCCGGCACCACCGGAATGGTCAACTCCAGCACCGCCCCGGCCGGGGCGGCGGTGCCGGCCAGCGTGACGGTGGCGGCTTCGGTGCGGAGGTCGCCCGCCGTGCCGGTGTCGGAGGAGGCGGCGAGGTCGAAGGAGGGCGCGCCCGTGGTGTCCAGTGCGAACTGGAACTGGAACGCCTGCGCGTTGCCCGCCGCGTCCGTCGCCCGCACGAACAGCGTGTGCGGGCCGTCCGGCAGGGGCACCCCGCGGTTGAGCTGGGTGAGGAGGGCGGTATCGACTGTCACCGTGCCGTCGGTCGCGCGGCGGGCCAGGATGTCGGCGTAGGTGGCCGCGTCGGTCGAGTCGAAGCCGGCCCGCAGCGTCGCCACCGTGCCGGAATCGTCCGTCGCCGTCAGCACGCCCCGCGCGTCGTTCGTGATCAGGTCGGTGCTGCTGGAGCCGGAGTCGGTGTTCAGCCGGAAGGTCGTCACCGGGGCCGTGGTGTCCGGCGTCGGCGGAACGGTGGGGGGAACGGTCGGCGGTACGGTGCGGGGCACCGTCGGCGTGGGGGTCGGTGTGGGCGTGGGCGTGGGCGTAGTGGGAGACGTGGGCGCGGCCTGCGGCGTCCCGAAGTGGAAGCGGAACACGCCGTCGTCGAAGTCCTTGTCCCCGCCGCCCAGCTGGTCCTCCACCCCGAACGTGTCGGCGGCCCGCCACTCGACGTGGTCGAGCTTGTCCGGGTTGGCGTCCGAGAACGAGAAGTACGCGACCGCCCCGTTCGTGGCGGCGGACGCCGCGATTTGGTCGGCGGTGCCGGCGGTCAGGAAGTAGAAGCCGTACAGCGAACCGCCGTCGAGCGTCAGCGTCCGCTCAACGTCGGCGGAACCGGCCGCGAAGATCGTCTGCCGCGTCGCGCTGCCGAGCGCGGCCTGGAGGTAGCCGGCCGCGCCGGGGGCGATCCCGCCGACGCGACCGTCCCGCCCGACCACCTTGTACAGGCCCACTTCGCCGGTCAGCCCGCGGCTGCCGGCCAGCCGAGTGAAGGTCGCCGGTACGGTTTGCCCGGCCGTTCCCGGTGCGGTGATCGCGCGGGTCCGGCTGACGGACACGATGGCGTCGTTGAAGTCCTGGTCGCCGCCGCCGAACTGATCCTCGAAGCGGAAGTCGGTGCCTCCGTCCCCGCGGGCCACCGTCCGCGCGTGATCGATCCGGTCGGCGTTGGCCGCGTCGAACGAGAAGTACACCGTCGCCCCCGCGACGCGGGCCTCCAGGGTGGTGGCGTTCGACACCAGGTAGAAGCCGAGCAACTGGCCGCCGGCGGTCGTCGCGTCGGCCTTCGCGCCGAAGCCTGCTCCTTTTGCGAGGATGGCTTTCGCCCGCCCGAGGGCCACACCGGCGTACCCGCCGTCGGACGGGAGCAGGCCGTCCACCCGGCCGGCCGCGTCGTCCACGTTGTAGATGCCGAACTCGTTGCGGAACTGGGCGTCGCTGGCCCCCCACTCGAACCGCAACTGCACCGGCCCGTTCGTCGTGTCCGCCGCCGGCACCACGAACGGGCCGCCGGCCGGGGTCAGGCGGGATTCCAGTTCCGTCACCTGGAAGCGCGGGCGCGGGACGGCGGGATGGCGCACGGGAGGGTCTCCGGTTCGGCGGCGGATCGACGAGGGAACGACGGTCAAGCCAGTATACTGTCTCCCCAAATAGGATCGAGCGCCGACCCCGCTTCGTCGTGCCGAATGTGCGGTCGGCCGGAGTGGCGGGCGCGGGTCGTCGCCGTCGCACCGTCAAAACCCTTGCCACCGGCCCGATCGCCGTCTAAGCTTTCCCAGTTCTCGAAACCGAACCCGACAGGCGACACTCTCCCGTGACACCCGCGCACGTCCACCGGCAACCGATGGCGACGACCCGCCAGGTCGCCGCCGCTCGCACTACTATCGCGGCCGTCGCCCCGTCGTAGGTCCGGGTTCCCGAGCATCGAAACTGCCCGGCCCCGGAGATCGTCTCCGGGGCCACCGTCGTTTCGGGCCACCGGTGATCGGGTACCATTGCGGAGGACGCCAACCCCGCCCCACCTCTCCCCGCTGGGGAGTGGTCGGTTCGAGCCGGAGGCGAGAACCGGGTGTGGGGTCGGGTTGTCCGGAAGAGAAGCCCCTCACCCGAACGGGTGCTTCGCGCCGCGTTCGACCTCTCCCCAGCGGGGAGAGGTGGGGCGGGGTGGAATCCGCCGGGATGTCGCGGCGAGTCCATCGCCGCACGTCAGCCAAACCCCAACCCCCGTGAGGTCGCCATGCCGCCCGCGCCGCTCCCGTTCTCCGCCCGCGCCGCCCGCACGCCCGATTCGCCCATCAGCTTCTTCATCCAGACGGCCATCGAGACGCCGGGGCTGATCTCCCTGGCGGCCGGCCTGGTGGACGAGTCCAGCTTCCCGGCCGCCCAGGTTGCGGACGCCGTGAATCGCCTCATGGCCGACCCGAAGGCGGCCCGCGCGGCGCTCCAGTACGGCAGCACGCAGGGGTTGCCGGCGTTGCGCGAACGGGTGCTGGACCACGTCTGCGCCGCCGACGGCGTGGCCCCGGCGGACATCGGCCTGACGGCGGCGGACGCGGTCATCACCACCGGCTCGCAGCAGTTGCTCTACCTGCTCGGCGAGGTGCTGTTCGATCCGGGCGACATCGTCATCTGCGAAGCGCCGTCGTACTTCGTCTACCACGGCGTGCTGCAGAGCAGCGGGGCGAAGGTGTACGCGGTGCCGATGGACGCCGGCGGCATGAACCTGGACGCGCTCGAAGACCTGCTGAAACGCCTGGAGAAGTCCGGCGAGATCGCCAAGCTGAAGGTGATCTACACCGTGGACTACTTCCAGAACCCGACCGGCCTGAGCTTGGCGGCCGACCGCCGGCCGAAGCTGGTGGAGCTGGCCAAGCGGTACAGCCGCAACCACCGCATCCTGATCCTCGAAGATGCGGCGTACCGGGAGTTGCGGTACGACGGCGACGACCTGCCGAGCGTGAAGAAGTTCGACGGGAAGAACGAACACGTCATCTACGCCAGCACGTTCAGCAAGCCCTGCTCGCCGGGGCTGAAGACCGGGTACGCGCTGATGCCGTCCGACCTCGTGGGCCCCATCTGCGCCATCAAAGGCAACCACGACTTCGGCTCCACGAACCTGGCCCAGCACGTCCTGAACGACCTGCTGGCGACCGGCGCGTTCGCCCGGCACGTCCGGACGCTGCGGGGCGTGTACCGCGTCAAGCGGGACGCGATGCTGGCGGCGATGGACCGCGAGTTCGGCGACTGGCCGGGGATGCACTGGACGAAGCCGGCCGGCGGGTTGTACGTGTGGGCCACCTTCCCGCCCGAAGTGAACACCGGCCGCACCGGGCCGCTGGTCCCCCGCGCGCTGGCCGAGGGCGTGCTGTACGTGCCGGGCGAGTACGGGCACGTGCCGGACGAGTTCGGCAACATCCCGCGCAACGAGGCCCGGCTGAGTTTCGGGGTGTGCGAACCGGACCAAGTGACCGAAGGCATCCGCCGCCTGCGGAAAGCCTGCCGGGGTCTCGAAGGCAACCCCGCGCCGGTCCCGGCGAAGCGGGTGGCGGTGGGAGTGTGAACGCAACTCCTGGCGAGCGGGGGCGTAAGCCCCCTGTTTCTTCCAGGCCAACAGGGGGCTTACGCCCCCCGCTCGCCGAGACCCGCCGCCGTCACGGTCGCGGCGGCCGCGGCCAAATCCGCCGGGGCGAAGGTCATGCGGTTGCGGGTCCGCACGCAGTCCAGGAAGTTCGTCCACAGCGCCTCGGTCTCGTTCTTCGGCGGGTCGCTCGTCACCACCTCCGTCGGCGGGATCGCTTCCTCCAGCCGCACCGGCAACCGGCCGCCGCCGCGCGGGTCGTCCTTGATGACCTGGAACCCGCCGGCCGCGAACTTGATCGCCCCGAGCCGCCCGCGGATCACGTCCTCCATCGGGTACGCGCTCGTCGTCGCAGCAGTGACAACCCACTGGCAGTCGTCGAAGTCGGCGACGATCGTCGCCACGTCCGGCACGGTGCGACCGTCGGTTTCGACGAACAACCCGCCGCTGCCGATCACCCGGCGGGGCGTCCGGCAGCCGGTCGCGGCCAGCAGCTTGGCAACGGGGTGCGTGAGCAGGTCGCCGGCCGGCCCGTCGGAGAAGTGCCGGTAGCACTTCCACTGCGCGAAGACGGTCGGGTCGAAGCCTTGCTGCGCGGGGCCGGGGCCGACGGGGACGCCGTTCACCTCGAACCGGTGGCCGAGGAACAAGTCCCAATCGACGGTCTTGGCGGTCATCTGCGGGAGGACGCGGTGGAACCGCCACTGGCCGCGGATGTCGTTGCGGAAGACGCCGGCCGAGACGTGCGAGACTGGGCCGATCTTGCCGCCGCGGATGGCGTCGTGCGCCCGCCGCCACACCGGGTCGGACAGGCCTTGCACGCCGAGCGTCAGCACCCGATTGCCGGCATTCGCCGCGTCGAGGACGGCCTTGGCGTCGGCCGCACTCCGGGCCAGCGGGGTCTCGACGAACACGTCCTTGCCGGCGGCGAAGGCGTCGAGCGTCTGCTTCGCGTGCCAGTGGTCGGGCGTGGCGATGCAGACGGCGTCGATCTCCTTCAAGTCGAGCAGCCGGCGGTAGTCCTTCGTCACCCGCTTGCGGTCGTCCGGGTTCAGCCCGCACTTGGCCGCCGCCGGGAACAGCCCCTGGCTGAACCGCCGGCGGGTGGTGGTGCCGCCGAAGGTGTGGTCGTACTCCTCGTCGAGGCCGTCCCACACGTCGCACACGGCGACCGGCGCGACGCCCTTGTTCGCCATCGCCATTTTCACGATCAGGTGCAGGTGCGCCTGCGCCCGCCCGCCGCAGCCGATGAAGCCGACGCGGAGGATGGCATTGCTACCGGGCACGCGGGCGTAGCTGGCGGCGGGCAGCGACAGGGCGGCGCTGGCGGCCCCGGCGGACGCGCGGAGGAAGTTGCGGCGGTCAACCGGGCGGTGTTCAACGGCCATGATGGAGGACCACGAAGGCGATGAGGCGAACCGGCGGGAGGTCAGCTTACCCGATTCGACGCCCCACGGGGAGGGGTGGTTCCGGACAGAGGGTCAACCATACCGCTGACGACCCTGCTTTTTCCCGCGCGTCGCGCGCCACCATGTGACGTACTTGGCGTTCACGGCCATGCCGAAGACGCCAGCCACAAAAAGACCGGACAGTAGCGCAAGCACGACGCCGCAGGTCGTCACCACCGCCTGGAATGAGACACTTCGCCCGAATGTGGTTTCCGCTTCGGACGCGGCATATGAGAGGAGAAGGGTATACCCGGTCAGGATGACACCGCCAAAGATCAGGCTCAGCAGTCCGTGGGTTCCGGTAGACGCCCCCGCACCGGATAAGGTTCGCACGCCCGCGACGAGGCAGAGGAGCGTGCCGAGCAAAACGGTCAGCAGGAGTACGACGGCGACGAGACCTACTCGCGTGGCACTCGTCAGGAGGTCGGAGACCCCCGCGATAAACGCGACCGTCCCTCCGATGCCCCAGATCAACCAGAGGATCGCGGCCGCCGTCGCGAGGCCGGGCTTCAAAGGCTTGTGCTGCGGTCCCTCTTCTTTGCCTCGCCGGAGCGGAGGCGAATCGCCGTAATCGTGGAAATCGAGAGCGTCACGAACCGGAACTCCGTCGGAATCGCGACTGCGCGCCATGATCGCTTACCCGCGTTCTGTTGTGGGGGTCAACACCTCCAGGGTAGGATAGCCCGTCATTCAAACCAAGGCCACACGCATTCCTCGTTCACACGAGGACTTCGCTCACCGCCAGCGTTCCCGCGACGATCCCACCCAGGGCCACGGGGACGGCCGCTCCCGGCGGGTAGTCCGTCCGGGTTCGATACCCCGGTTGCGCCGCCGGCCCGGTCGGGTCAGTGTACACCTCGATCCGCCGGTCCACCACGTTCACGACCCAGTACACCGGCACCCCACCCCGGCCGTACACCCGCCACTTGTCGGTGCGGTCGAAGGCCAGACTCGAATCCGACACCTCGACGAGCAGTCCGACCTCGTCCGGCTCCGGGTGCCGCGTGTCGAAGTCCGCCTCCACTCCCCGCGCGACGGTGAAGTCCGGCTCCGGTTCGCTCGTCGTGAACGTGACCGGGGCTTGCGGGGATAACACCCAACCCGCCGGCAACAGCGCCAGCAGGCGGGAGTTGAGCCGCCGGATGGCGGACTCGTGCGGCGGGTTCTTGGGCATTTGGTCCACCAGAACGCCTTCGATCAGCTCCACCTTGTCCATCGTGGTGAGGGTGCCCTGATCGATCATCTCGTGGTACTCGGCCACGGTGTACGTGCGAGTCCGCGATGGCGAAGGCGGCGTGAGTACGGCGGACATGCGGGCACCCTCCGGGGACGCGGGCGGAAACCGTTCGCTTGCTCACTTCTTCGGCGGCAGCCACTCCTTCTGCGGCGGCGGCGGCTCGACGCCCGTCAGCGCCAGCGTCGTCACCGCGTTCGTCTTCAGGTCCACCACCCGAATGCGGTGGGCGTTGGTGTCGGCGACGTACAACTTGCCGCCCGCGATGCTCATGCCCGCCGGCTCGTTGAACAGCGGCTCCTTCGTCTTCGGGTCGGCCGCCAGCCACGTCTTCACCTCCTTCGTTTTCGGGTCCACCGTCTTCAGCTTGCTGTTGTAGGTGTCGGCGATGACGACCTTGCCGTCGTGGAACAGCACCCCCAGGGCGTGCTGGATCTTCGCGTCCTCGCCGGTGCCGTCCTTGTCGCCGAAGTCGAACAGGCCGGTGCCCACCAGGGTGTCCACGCGGCCCTCGTTGTTCAGCGGCAGCCGGCGGACGGCGCTCACCTCGCTGTCCGCGACGTACAGGGACTTGCCGTCGGTGGTCAGGCCGGACGGCTGGGCGAAGTTGGCGGCGTACAGCGGGCCGTCCTTGAGGTTCTCCCGCCCGTCGCCGGCGTAGGGCATGACCGTCTTCGCCTTCGGGTCGAACGTCCAAATCTGGTGGTGCCCGGCCATCGCCACGAACAGTTTGCCGTCCACCAGCAGCAGGTCCCACGGACTGTTCAGGCCGGTCTTGGCGGCGTCCATGGCCACATCGGAGTGCCGGCCGAGGCGATCCTGCTCGCCGGTGCCGGCGGCGGTGGCCACCGTGCCGGCCTTCAGGTCCACGGCGCGGAGGCTGTGGTTCTTGCGGTCGGCGACGTACAGCGTGTCGCCGTCCAGGGCCATGCCCTGCGGGTCGTCGAACCGGGCCTCGTCGAACGTGCCGTTCTTGAAGCCGGGGCTGCCCGCGCCGACGACGGCCAGCTTCTTGCCGTCGAGGTCGGTGACGACGATGCGGTGGTGCGTGCTGTCGGCGATGAACAGCCGCTTGCCCTTCTCGTCGGCCAGGATTTTGCCGGGGAAGAAGAGGGGGGTGTCGCCGGTCTCGCGGAATCGCACCAGGTCGAACCGGAGCGGCGTGTCGTTCAGCGTCTTCTTCTTCTTGCCGTCCTCGATCAGCTTGGCGACGAGCGCGTCCAGTTCCTTGTAGTTGCCTTCGCCGGAGAAGCCCTTGGCGATCTTCCCTTCAGTGTCGATGACGGCCATCGTCGGCCACGACTCGACGCCGTACCGGTCCCAGATCTTGCGGTCGGCGTCGTTCACCACCGGGTGGGCGATCTCGTACCGCAGGACCGCCTTGCGGATGGACTTGGTGTCCTTCTCGCTGTCGAACTTGGGCGAGTGGACGCCGATCACGACCAGCTCGTTCGGGTACTTCTTCTCCAGCTTGGCCAGGTCCGGCAGGATGTGGATGCAGTTGATGCAGCAGAGCGTCCAGAAGTCGAGGATGACCACCTTGCCCTTCAGGTCGGCCATTTTCACCGGCCCGGCGGTGTTCAGCCAGTCGAGCTTCTCCGGGAACTCCGGGACGACGGCCGGGTCCGGTTGGGCGGCGGAGGAGATCGGCCAGAGCAGCACGGCCAGGAGGGCGGCGGCGACGAGCGCGGCGGGGACGGCGAGCCAGCGGGGGAACCGGGCGGTCATCGGCGGCAACTCCAGCAGGAGAGGGGGGGACAAGCGGTAGACCAGTTTAGCCTGCCCGCCCGTTCGGGAGAACGGGGAATCGGACGAGCCGGGCAAGGGGCGGTGAACTCCGGTGGGAACTCGGCCCACTTCGCCGTATGTTTCAGCGTCGGGGAATTCGCCCCGCTCGTGAGACCGGCATGGAACTCCGACTCGACCGCCTGCTCGCCGCATTGCGGGACGACGCCGCCGGGGTGCTGGCCCGCATCGACGCCGACCCGCTGCTGACCAAGCGGACCGACGGCGACCTCGTCCTCGCCAACGCCAGCAAGGGCCTCTTCACCCCGGCCGAGCCGCACCAGCTCTTCGCCAAGGGGATCGTCTACCGCCGCGACCCGTTCCGGCTGGTGTCGCTGCCGCTGGTCAAGATCTTCAACCTCGGCGAGCGGAACGTGACCGCCGCCGACATCGCCGCGTTGACGGCCGAGGCCGGACACGCCGGCGTCCACTTCCTCGCCAAGATGGACGGCACGTTGATCCAGCGGTTCCAGGACGGCGGCCGCGTCTGGTTCACCACGCGCGGCGTGCTGGAAGGCGTGCGCCACCTCGGCGCGCAGGACGAGGACGCGCCCGAACGGCTGTCGCACTTCGACTTCCTGGCCGAGACGCGGACCGTCGCCGTCCGGCACTACCCGAAGTTGCTGGACGCCGTGCCGGAGTGGGACCGCCTGACGCTGCTGTTCGAGTTCCTGCACCCGGAAACGCGGGTCGTCACCGACTACGGCGACCGCCGCGATTTGGTCCTGATCGCCGCGTTCGACCAGGTCGGCTTCCGCTACCTGCCGTACCGGGAGTTGGAGGCCGTCGCCCACGAGAACGGGCTGACAATTGTCGGCGAGTACGCCCTGCACGGGCACACCCTCGCCGAGAAGCTCGACGACCTGCACGCCCGGCTGCGCGGCACCGACGAGGAGGGCACCGTGCTGACCGTCGAACGCGGGGCCGAAATCGCGTACCGGGTGAAGGTGAAGTCGGCCGACTACCTGCGAATGCTGAAACTGATGGTGTCCTGCACCTACCCGCGCACGGCCGAGATGCTGGACGCGCGGCCGGAGTGGACGACGTGGGAGCCGTTCGAGGCGTTCCTGCGCAGTCAGGGAAACGAACAGGTGCCGGAGGAGGTGCTGGCGGCGTACCGCGAACACCACGACGCATACCGCGCGTACATCCGCGATTGCGAGCGGTTACGGGCGTGGGCGGACGCCGAGGCGAAGCGGATTCGCGGGACTCTGGCCGAGGCCGACGGGCGGGCGGCGCGGAAGGCGTTCGCCGAGGCGGTGAAGGGGCACCCGGCGAAGGCGCTGCTGTTCGCCGCGTTCGGCGGCAAGCTGACGCTCCGGTCGGCCCGCGACTTCGCCCCGTCGCCGGAGGAGGCGGCCGGGGCGGTGGCGAGGTTCCGTTCGTAGGTCGTGGTCGAAGTTCCCC
Organism: Fimbriiglobus sp.; assembly: GCA_043745295.1. Classification (GTDB taxonomy): domain Bacteria; phylum Planctomycetota; class Planctomycetia; order Gemmatales; family Gemmataceae; genus JALHQU01. The sequence goes on from JAYTTN010000359.1 coordinate 10,612, forward strand.
AGAGGGGAACGAGGCCCGACAGCCAATCCCGTCGGGCCTTACTCGCCTTCGGCTCGCTTCGACCGCGACCTACAAGACACGACCGGACTACAAGACACGACCGGACCTCACCCGACGTTGACGCCGCCGGCGAACCCGCCGAACGGGGCGAACTGCGGCAGCAGTTGGGTGGAACCGTCCTTGCCGCTGAAGATGCGGAGCAGGCTGCCCGTGCCCGGCCCGGTGCCCGTCACGAAGTCGTCGAACCCGTCCCCGTTCAGGTCGGTGCTGGCCACCCGCACCCCGCCGGTCAGGGCCGCGTCGAAGGCGAAGAAGCTCTGGAGTTGGGCGGACGTGCTGGCGTTGAACGCCCGCACGTTCGGCCCGCCGCCGCTCTCGACGCCGGCGATCACGTCGGCGAACCCGTCGTTGTTCACGTCGCCGGCGGAGACGAACAGGCCGCCGGTGAACGTGCTGGGCAGGGCGAAGAAGCTGTTGATCAGCGCCCCGCCGGCGGTGGTCAGGCCGAGGGAGAAGTTCTGGAGGCCGAGCTGGCGGCCGTCGAACACGCGGACGTTCGGCCCGCCGCCCGACCCGACGCCGGCGATCACGTCGGCGAAGCCGTCGCCGTTCACGTCGCCGGCCGCCACCCGCACGCCGCCGGTGAACGCCTCCGGGTAGGCGAAGAAGCTGGCGACGAGCGCGCCGCCGGAGGTCGTCGGGGCGAGGGAGAAGTTGCCGAGCGTCACCTGCTTGCCGTCCAGGATGCGGATGTTCGGCCCGCCGCCGACGCCCACCCCGCAGATGATGTCGGCGTACCCGTCGTTGTTCACGTCCGCGACGGCCACGTTCACCCCGCCGGTGAACCCCTCCGGGTAGGCGAAGAAGCTGGCGAACAGGCTGCCGGTGACGCCGTCGAACACGCGGATGTTGGCCGACCCGCCGGGGCCGGTGCTGGTGACGATGTCGTCCACCCCGTCGCCGTTCACGTCGCCCAGGCTGACGAACGCGCCGCCGGTGTACCCGGCCGGGTAGGCGAAGAAGCTGAACTTCTGCGTGCCGTCCGGGTTGAACACGCGGATCTGCGACGACCCGCCGGCGGCCGGCGCGGCGCTGAACAGGGCCGGCAGGGGCCGCCGGTTGACGAACACGTCGAACACGCCGTTGGCGTCCGGGCTGGCCAGGTTGGAGGCCCCGCTGTCGAACGCGGTGAACTGCCCGTCGCGGCTGATCGCCGCGTTCTGCGACGTGCCGTTCGACTGCGTGCCGTCGGCGGCCACGCTGACGCGGACGATGGCCCCGCCGATGCGGTCCTTCACGAACACGTCGTTCAGCGCGTTCGTGTCGCCCGTCACGAGGTTGCCGGCCAGGCTGGTGAAGGCGACGAACCGGCCGTTCCCGCTGATCGTCGGATCGACGGACGCAGCGTTCCCCTGGATGCCGGTGGCGTCGGTGCTCATCCGAGTGGTGGTGCCGGCGGTAATGTCCCGCAGGAACACGTCGGTGGTGGCGTTGGTGTCGTTGGCCACCAGGTTCGTCGCGTCGCTCTGGTACACCACGAACTTGCCGTCGTTGCTGATGCCCAGCCCGCGGAAGGTGGCCCCCGTGAACCCGGACGCGGCGTTCCCCTGGGTGCCGTCCGACGCCACGCTCACCCGCGTCGTGGTGCCCGTCACCCGGTCCTTGACGAACACGTCGCCGACGGCGTTGGTGTCGTTCAGCACCAAGTTGGTGGCGGTGCTGCTGAACACCACGTACCGCCCGTCCCCGCTGACGTTCGACGCGAACGCGCTGGACCCGGCGCTCGCCTGGGTGCCGGCCGAGTCGGTGTTCGCCCGCGTGGTGGTCAGCGCGGTCAGGTCGCGGACGAAGATGTCGTAGCTGGCGTTCGTGTCGCCGGCGACGAGGTTGGTGGCGCTGCTCGCGTAGGTGACGAACTTGCCGTCGGCGCTGATGTGGGCGAGGCCGGCGAACGCATTCCCCTGCGCGCCGGCCGCCCCGTCCGCCCGACTGACCAGCGTGGTGGTGCCGGCCACCACGTCGCGGACGAACACGTCGTAGGTGGCGTTGGCGTCGCCGGCCACGAGGTTTGTGGCGCTGCTGTCGAACGCCACATACCGGCCGTCGGCGCTGACGCTCGGCGTGTACAGCGGCGCGCCGCCGGTGCCGGCCGCGCCGGCGAGGCCGTCGGCCCGGCTGACGAGCGTCACGGTGCCGGTCATGCGGTCCTTCAGGTACACGTCGTTCAGGCCGTTGGTGTCGTCGGCGACCAGTTGCGACGTGGTGAGGAACGCCACGAACCGGCCGTCCCCGCTGATGGCGGACAGGTTGGCGGTGGCGGTGCCCTGGCTACCGTCCGTCTTTGTGCTACCGATGGTCGTCAGGAACGACGGCACGATGCGGTCGTCCAGCACCTCCATGCGGGGGGTGAACCGGAACGGGGAGGATTGGGCGGGCAGGAAGCGGGTGAGCCGAGGCATGAGTGGTGTCCCTGGTGTGGAGAAGGAGGGGCGAAGATAGAATACACTTCCGCCCAAGTTTCGGACAGCGCTCCGAAGATTCCCACACCGCCCAATTGCCGCACGCGGGACGTTCAGCACAAGTTTCGCAACCGGCGGGTGGCCGCCTCGGGGCCGTCGGCCGCGCCGAACACGGCCGTCCCGGCCACGAACACCGTCGCCCCGGCCCCGGCCGCCTCCACGAGTGTCCGCGCGTCGATGCCGCCGTCCACCTCCAGTTCGCACGCCGGGTTCAGCCGGTCGATCATCGCCCGGAGCTGGCGGATACGGGTCGTGCTTTCGGGGATGTATACCTGCCCGCCGAAGCCGGGGAACACGGTCATGCACAGCGCCAAATCCACGTCGGTCAGGTGCGGCTCCACCTTCGCCAGGTCGAAGTCCGGGTTGAACGCGATGCCGGCCTTCTTCCCCTTCGCGCGGATGTGCTGGATCATTTCCAGCGGGTCCGGCTCCACTTCCAGGTGGAAGATGATGGTGTCCGCGCCGGCCGCCACGAACCCGTCCACGAAGTTCGCCGGCCGTTCCACCATCAGGTGGACTTCGAGCGGCAGCTTCGTGACCGGCCGCAGACCGCGCACCACCACTGCCCCCATACTCAGGTTGGGGACGAAGTGGCCGTCCATCACGTCGATGTGGATGCGGTCGGCCCCGCCGGCGGCGGCGGCGGCGACCTGCTCCCCCAGGCGGCTGAAATCGGCGGCGAGGACGGACGGGGCGAGGGACGGCATGATGGGCACCTGAAAGCGGGACGGGCACGGTGGAATTCTACGGTTCGGAGGGTAGTCCGCACTCTCCGAGTGCGGTCGGCATCGCACTCGGAGAGTGCGGACTACCTTTTTAGCCTTGCCAGACCGCCGGACGCGCGGCTACTCTCTTTTCCAGACGGACCAGTCCGTTAATTAAACACCCGCGCCGCGGTTCTCGCCCCATGCCCGTCGTCGCCCGCAAACTCGGCCGGCCAAGAGACCCCGACCTGGAGACCCGCCGGAAGGCGGAAATCCTGGCCGCGGCCGCCACCGCGTTCGCCGAACTGGGGTTTGCCGGCACCCAGGTGCAGACCATCGCGGATCGGCTGGGCGTCGGTAACGGCACCGTCTTCCGCTACTTCCCGACCAAGAAGGCGCTGTTCCTGGCCGCCGTCGAACTCGGCCTGAAAGACCTGACCGGCGAGATGGACGCCATCCTGGCCACCGCCGCCGACCCACTGACGCAGTTCCGCGAGGTCGTCCGGCAGTACCTGCGGTTCTTCCACGACCGGCCAGAAATGGCGGAACTGTTCATCCAGGAGCGGGCCACCTTCCGGCACCACCACCGGCCGCTGTACTTCAGCACGAAGGACGAACAGGAGCGGTGCAAGCACGACGCCTTTTTCGCCCGACTGCTGGCGTCCGGGGCGATCCGGCCGATCCCGCAGGAGCGATTCATGAGCGTGGTCGGCGACCTACTGTACGGCACCATCCTGACGAACCTGCTAAGCGGCCGGCCGGTCGATCCGGACGCCCAGGCCGACGACGTGCTGGACGTGATCGGCCACGGCGTGCTGGCGGAACCGACGAAGTCCAAGGGGGGGAAGAGATGAATACCGCTTCGCTGGTCCCACAACGCCGGTCGTCGTCGCCGCGAGCTTGCGAGCGGGCCGGTGCCCAACGACTCGTTCCCCACGCAGATGCGTTTCCCCGAAACCCGCCCCACCACCGTCGGGTAACGTTCTCCAACACTCCCTATTCGTGAGGGTTGGTCATGCGTCTGCCCGCGGTCTTCGCCGCGCTGTTGCTCTCGTCCCCGCTGTTCGCCGCCGACCCGCCGACGTTCCACAAGCACGTCGCCCCGATCCTGTTCGCCAACTGCACCACCTGCCACCGCGCCGGCGAGATCGGGCCGTTCCCGCTGCTCACCTTCGCGGACGCCAAGAAGCGGGCCAAGCAGCTCGCCGCCGTCACCGGCGACAAGGTCATGCCGCCGTGGAAGCCGGACGCCGGGCACGGCGAGTTCCTGGACGAGCGGACGTTGACCAAGGATCAGATCGCCACCCTGAAGACGTGGGCCGATGCCGGCGCGCCGGAGGGCGACCCGACGGACTCGCCCAGGCCGCCGGTGTTCAAGACCGGGTGGAAGCTCGGCAAGCCGGACATCGTCCTGAAGATGCCGGAGCCGTTCAAAATCCCGGCCGACGGCAAGGACGTGTACTGGGCGTTCGTGTTCCCGATGAACCTGACCAAGGACATTTACGTCCGGGGCGTGGAGATGCGGCCGGGCAACCCGAAGGTGGCGCACCACGCCGCCGGCATCCTGGACACCAGCGGCACCGCGCGGAAGCTGGACGCCAAGCACCCCGGCCCCGGCTACCCCGGCCTGAACCTCGGCTTCCTGCCGGCCGGCTTCACCCCCGGCTACGTCCCCGGCCAGACGCCCCGCATGATGAAGGAGGGTAGCGCCATCACCATCAAGAAGGGCACCGACTTCGTCCTGCAAATGCACTACCACCCGTCCGGCAAGGAGGAGACGGACCAGACGGAGATCGGCCTGTACCTGACCGACAAGGCCCCGACGGACGCGATGGTCATCGTCGCCATGGCGTCCAGCCAGATCGACATCCCCGCCGGCAAGGCCGGGTACAAAGCGACGGACGAGTTCGTGTTGCCGGTGGACATGGAGGTCGATTCCATCTGGAACCACCAGCACACGATCGGCAAGACGGCCCGCATCTGGGCCGAACTGCCGGACAAGAAGGGCGAGGTGAAACTGCTGAAGATTTCCGACTGGGACTTCAACTGGCAGGATACTTATCTCTTCAAGACACCGATCAAGCTGCCGAAGGGCACCGCGATCCACGCCGAGTGGACGTGGGACAACAGCGCCGACAACCCCCGCAACCCGCACAGCCCGCCGAAGCGGGTCCGCCTGGGGGAGGGGAGCAACGACGAGATGTCCGGCCTAATCGTCGGCGGGCGGGCCGCCAACTGGGCCGACGCGCTCAGTCACTGGGGGGCGGTCATCGGCCACTACATCGAAATCGACGTGAAAGGGTGGGTGTACAAGCAGTAGGCCGCTCCGGAGTCGGTGGCCGGCCGGGCCGCCGATTCCCCCCTACACTGCTGGGGGGGAATCGCAGCCCAGGAGCGGGAAGACCATGCGTGCGTTCACCGTCCGATTCGGCTTGCTCCTGCTCGCCTCGGCGTCCGCCACCGCCGCGCCGCCGACGGCGTTCCTGAAGGCGCACTGCCAGTCGTGCCACGACGGCGACACGAAGTCCGGCGGCCTGGACCTGACGGCACTCAAGTTCGACCCGACCGACGCGGAGAATGTCGCCACCTGGGTGAAGATGCACGACCGCGTCGCCGGCGGCGAGATGCCGCCCAAGCGGCAGCCCCGCCCGCCCGCAGCCGACACCACTGCCGCCGTGAAGGCGGTCCACGACGACCTCATCGCCGCCGAGTCGAAAGCCGCCGCCGCGAACGGCAGGACCCGCCTCCGCCGCCTCACCCGCGCCGAGTACGAGAACACCCTCCGCGACCTGTTCGACCTGCCCGGCCTCCAACTCCAGAACGAGCTGCCGCCCGACGGCCAAGTCCACGGGTTCGACAAGAACGCCGACGCCCTCGACCTGTCGCACGTCACGCTGTCGAAGTACCTGGACGCGGCCGACCGCGTTCTGGACATGGCCATCGCCACCCGGCCGACCGCTCCCAAGCCGATCAGGCAGCATATCTCCCTGGCGAACCCGCACGGGTTCGTCGCGCACGTGTTGCTGCACGGCGACGGGGTGTTGCTGAAGGACAAGAAACCCGACCCGGACTTCCCGCCGGCCGGCGAACACGAACACCTCGACCAGAGCGCGCACGAGCGGATGGGGTCGTTCCGCAACGGCGCGAGCGTCGGCCTGTTCCGCCCGGAGGACGAGTCGTTCAGCCCGTACTTCAACGAGTTCGTCGCCATCTACCCCGGCCGCTACCGGCTGACGACTTCGCTCTGGAGTTTCCAGTGGGACAAGGGCCAAGTGCTGCCGGCGCGGGGCACCGAGGCGGCGCGACTGTCGGTCGTGCAGCTCGTGGGCGACGGGCGCGGCGGCGGGCACCCCAGCACCGTCCTCGGCTACTACGCCGCGCCGTCGCTGAAGGAGCAGACGCACGTCGTCAACACTTGGCTGAACCCGCGCGAGACCGTCGGCTTCAACGCGGCGTCCTTGGCTCCGGCGCACACCCGCGGCAAGATGCGGGCGATGGGCTTCACCGGGCCTGGCCTCGCCTGCGACTTCCTCGACGTGGAAGGGCCGCTCCACGACACCTGGCCGCCCGTCGGGCACAAGCGGCTGTTCGGCGACCTGCCGCTGTCCAAGTTCGACCCGAAGGCGAACCCGGCCATCCGCCCGCCGGCGCGGAGTCCGGATCGCCAGCAACTGTTCATGGGCAAGAACAAGCCCGACCCGGTGGAGGGCCTCTGGACGGTCAGCAGCTTCAACCCGCTGCTCGACGCCGACAAGTTGCTCGCCGACTTCCTGCCCCGCGCGTTCCGCCGGCCGGTGTCCGCCGAGGTCCGCAAAGTCTACGTCGCCAAGGTCGAGGAGCGGCTGAAGGCCGGCGACTGCTTCGAGGTCGCCCTGCGGTGGGCGTACCGCGCGGCCCTCACGTCGTCGGACTTCCTGTACCACGTCGAACCGGCCGGCGAACTGGACGGCCACGCCCTCGCCTGCCGGCTGTCGTACTTCCTGTGGAACTCGCTGCCGGACGAGAAGCTGGTCGCCCTCGCTGCCGAGGGGAAGCTGAGCAAGCCGGACACGCTCCGCGCCGAGATCGACCGCCTGCTGGCCGACGCGCGGTCGCAGCGGTTCGTCGAGGACTTCCTCGGCCAGTGGCTGAAGCTCCGGCAGATCGCCGCGAATGACCCGGATCGCAAGCTCTACCCGGAATTCAATAAGTACCTCCAGGACTCGATGGCGGCCGAGTCGCTGGCGTACTTCCGCGAACTGATCGACAAGAACCTGACGGCGGATCACCTCGTGAAGTCCGACTTCGCCATGCTGAACGGCCGACTGGCGGCGCACTACGGCCTGCCCGCCGTGGACGGCCCGGCGATCCGCCGCGTGCCGCTGCCGGCCGGGTCGCCGCGCGGCGCGTGCCTGACGCAGGCGGCCGTGCTGAAGGTGACGGCGAACGGCACCACCACGTCGCCGGTGCCGCGCGGGGCATTCGTCCTCGACCGGCTGCTCGGCCAGCCGCCCGCGCCGCCGCCGCCGAACATCCCGGCCGTGGAGCCGGACGTGCGCGGCACGGTGACGATCCGCGAACAGTTGGCGAAGCACCGCAACGTCGCCGCGTGCGCCACCTGCCACGCCAAGATCGACCCGCCCGGCTTCGCCCTGGAGGAGTTCGACGTGATCGGCGGGCACCGCGCCCGCTACAGATCCTTGGGCACCGGCGACCCGGCCCCGCGCGGCACCATCGACCCGGCCATCGGCATCGGCTTCACGCTCGGCCCGAAGGTGGATTCCAGCGGCGAGACGCCCGACGGCAAAAAGTTCGCCGGCCTGGCCGAGTTCCAGACCCTGCTCGCCGCGAACAAGGACGCGCTGCTGACTAACCTCGCCCGCCAGTTCGCCGCGTACGCCACCGGCCGGGGCGTGTCGTTCGGCGACCGCGCGGCGACCGCGGCGGTCGCCGCGGAGACGAACAAGAAGGGCGGCGGCCTCCGCACCCTGATCCGCGAGTTGGTCGAGAGCCAGTTGTTCCGCACCCGGTGAGGTCGCCCCATGCGTCTGTCCCTTCTCTTCGCGTGCGCAACTGCCACGACGTTCGCCGCCGACCCTGTGCCTCCGAAGGCGGAGCGGGTCACCTACCGGGTCACGGGGTTGTTCGCCGCCGACCGCGAGAAGGACTTGCGCGACGGCTTCGCGGGGCTGCCCGACTATACGCTGATCGCGGTCGATTTTGCCGAGGCCGAGATGACCGTCGAGTTCATCCCCGCCAAGCTGTTCCCCGGTCAGAAACCCGACCGGGTGACGGAGTTGGTGAACGACGCCGTGCGCCAGGCCACCGGGTACACGTTCGGGGTGAAGCCGCGCCGCACCATTGCCCGCGACAAGCTGGTGCGGGTCGAAATTCCCGTCGCCGGGTGCGACTGCAAAGGGTGTTGCCTCTTGGCCTACGAGGCCGTCGCGGCGGTGGATGGGGTGGAGCAGGCGACGGCCAGCTTCAAGGACGGCCGCGTCGCGGCGCTCATTGACCCGGCGAAGACGGACAAGGCGAAGCTCGAAGAGGCGCTTCGCAAGCGGAACGTGGACGTGAAAACGCCGGTGAAGAAGTAACCGCAATCACTTCTTCTCGGCGGCCTTCGCTGTCAGCCACACGTCGGCCGTCGTCCGGTCGAACTCCGGCACCGCCGCGACCGCCGTGCGGCGAAACGTGTCGTCCCCCTTCTTCGCCACGCCGACGCGAATCGATCCGCTCCCGGCTTTCGTCGCCGTCAGCCGGAGTACGACCGTGTTCGGGTCCGGCTTGGCCGGCGGGGGCGCGGGGGTCGCCGTCATGCCGTCCGGCAAGCCGTCGGCGAACGGGACCACCTCGCCCGTGAACCCGCCCGTGCGCGCGACCGCGATGGGGATGTCGAGCGGCGCACCGGCCGTGACGGTGAACCGGTCCGCCGCGACCTTCGCCACCACGTCGGGGACGACCGGCGTCACCCGCAGTCGGTAGACGTGACGCGGGCCGGCGGAGTTGTACAAGTCGCGGACTTCGACGTGGAAGGTGCCCGCCGCCGGCGGCGTGAAACTTGCGTCCAGCGGGCCGCCGAGTGCGGCCGGTTCAGCGCGGAGGAGTTGCTTGCCGGCGGCGTCCGTCACCTTCAGGACCGGCGTCAGCGACAGGCCGAGCGTCGCCGAATCGAGGCGGACCGACAGCACCTGTTTCGCGGTTCCGGCGAAGGGAACGACCGACGCCGTTCCCTTCGTTCCCACGCGGCCGGTGGCGGCGAACGGCGGTGACAGCGTCTTGTCACTGGCGGCCGTCAGGTCGACGCACGGGTGCGGCTCGCGGGCGACGGCGAACGGGTGAGCGACGCCGAACCACTCGTCGGCCTTGCCGAGCTTCGCCGTCTTCGCCTTCAGGTTCCGCCCGTGCAGCGAAACCGTCGTCTCTTTCTCGCGCTCCACGGCCAGCGGGGTGACGAAATCGACGAACTCGCCGGCGGTCAGCGTCAGGCGGTAGACGCACGCCGGGGAACCGAAGTGGCGGATGCTGCTGTCCGGTTGCGACGGGAAGGCGAACAGCCGCACCACGAGCGTGCCGTCCGCCGTCGCGGTGTGCGCGACTTCCGGGTCTAGCCCGCGGGCGTCGTGGTTCTGTTCGAGGACGGTGCCGTCGGCGGCGAGGATTTGCAGCACCGCGTCCATCGGTGAGCGGAGGGTGCGGTTCGCGTCGAGGGACGCGACCAGCGTTTCGCCCGTCTTCAATTTGACGGTGAAGCAGTCCACGTCGCCGACCTTCGAGAGAACGCCGTTCACCACCGCCGGCATCGCCACCGCCGGCGCGGTCTTGGCGTCGTCGTTCGGCTCGGTCTCATTCACCTCCGGCAGGCCGCCGACGACGAACGGCCGCAGTTGGCTCGCGCCGGTGTCGTCGTGGAAGCGCAACCACGTCACGCCGAAGGGCGCGTCGGCGGCCACCGCGACCGCGAACTTGCCCTTGTCCTTCTCGGCCGTGGCGGTGACGCCGGGAGAACCGCTCCAGACCTGCACCGGCCAGGTGTCGAACGTGCCCGTGGCGGTGACGGCCGCAGTGGTACCCCGCTGCGCGCCGCTCGGCGTCAACGTCGTGACGGCCGGCGGCGCGGCGACGGCCGGCGGCGCGAGGAGCAACGACAAGAAGAGGGTTCGCGCGAGCATGGTCACCCCATCAGTTCCTTGATCGGGGTGCCGTCGCTGACGACGTGCGTCGGCCGGCCCTCCGGCGAGTACAGCATCTTGTCCGGGTCGATGCCGAGCTTGCGGTAGATGGTGGCCGCGAAGTTCTCCGGCGACAGCACCCGCTCCACGGCCGCGAACCCCTTGCGGTCGGTCGCCCCGACCACCTGTCCGCCCGTGATGCCGCCGCCGGCGAACAGCACGCTCATGGCATTCGCCCAGTGGTCGCGGCCCGGCTTGCTCTGCCCCGCCAGCGTGGAAATCTTCGGCGTCCGCCCGAATTCGCCGAGGGCGATCACCAGCGTGGTGTCGAGTAGCCCGCGCTGGTCGAGGTCGGCGATCAGCGCGGCCACGGTCTGGTCCCAACTGGGCAGCCGCTTCCGCAGCGCCTCGAACAGGTCCTGGTGGTGGTCCCACCCGCCGTCGTCGATGGTGACGAACGGCACCCCCGCCGACACCAGCCGCCGGGCCAGCAGGCACCGCTGGCCGAAGCTGTTGCGGCCGTACCGGTCGCGGACCTTCGGCGGCTCGTCGCCGATGCGGAAGGCGGCCTGCGCCTCCTTCGACCGCATCAGTTCGTTCGCCTGGAGGTAGTGCTCGTCGAGCGCGACGGCCGGGTCGCCGGCGGACTTGTCCAGGAACCGCTGGAACCGGTCCACGTCGTTCCGCAGCGACCCGCGATCCGCGAACCGCCCTTCGGTAATGCCGGCGGGCAGGGCCACGTCGCGGACGCGGAAGCCGGGGCTGTTCGGGTCGCCGTCGGCGACGAACGGGGCGTACTTCGCACCGAGGAAGTTCGGCCCGCCGGAGCGGGTCATGCTCGGCAGGCTGAAGTACGACGGCAGCCCCACCGGGGCCGGCTTCTCGTGCGCCACCACCGAGCCGAGGCTGGGGTGGAAGCTGACGAACGCCCCACACCCGACGGGGATGCGCGGCGGCGCGCCGGTCATCATGTAGTGGTTGCCGGCCCCGTGGTTGCCCTGGTCGTGGCGGATCGAGCGGACGACGGCCAGCTCGTTCGCGATGCCTGCCATCCGGGTCATGTGTTCGGAGAAGCGTGCCCCGGTGATGCGGGTGGCGATCGACCCGAACTCGCCGCGGAACTCGACCGGCGCGGTCGGCTTGGGGTCGAACGTCTCGTAGTGCGTCGGCCCGCCGTCCATCCAGATCAGGATGCAGCTCTTCGCCTTGCCGGACGCCCCGGCCTTGGTCTTGTCCTCCGCGCCGCCGACGGCGAGCGGAAGATCACCGCGCAAGCGAAGTCGTGCATCCTGATCTGGATGGACGGCGGGCCGACGCACTACGAAACCTTCGACCCCA
>JAYTTN010000360.1:0-22294 GCA_043745295.1 Fimbriiglobus sp.
CCCGCCCGGCGCGAAGCTATTTGCTTCGCGCCGGGCGGGGCGGTGGCGCGTGACCGTCGCCTCACAACCAGACCTTGGCCTTGTTGTCGGCCAGGGCGAGGTTGGGCACCGTCTGCCCGTTGAGGAACTTCTGCACGTCGTCCCCCGTCACTTTCACGCTCCGGTCCCGGCTCGGCACCACCAGCACTACGGGGCTGCCCTCGGCCATCTCGACCTTCCCCTCGTACCCCGTCACCCGGATGCCGCCGTACCCCTGCGCTTTCATCGACCCGCAGAACTGCCCGGCGAACGGCTGCTCGTGGAACGGGCCGTGGTCCCGGTCGTACCCGCCCCAGCAGACCAGCAGCCGGATGTCGGTGAACGCGGTCGGCAGCCCGTCCTTCTTCACCCGCTTGGCCAGCTTGTCGGCGGACAGCAGCTTCGGCAGCGGGATGGGGCCGAGGTGGCGGTCGCCGCCGGCGACGAAGTGCGAGGAGATGCCCAACCCGTGGGCCAGGAGGAACAGCGGCCCCGCCACCCCGGCGAGCGGCGACGCCGACGGCTGCGTCTGCCAGGTGCCCTTCCCGCTGGTACTGGTGGCGTAGCTCGACACCCCCTGGCCGTGGACGATCACCCGGAGCGCTTCGCCGGGGTAGTTTCCGGACCCGCAGCGGCTCTGATTCAGGCACCGCGCCCACTTCTCCAACTTCTCGTCCGGGATCGGCAGGTAGATGACCATGACTTGCTCCGGGGTTCGGGTCGGGTTGCCCCATCAGTTCGGGGCGCGGTGCGAAAACCCAACACCGGAACTGTGGAAACCCGCGATTTCCACTACGCCCGCGCCTCCCGCCGTTCGGCCGCGTCCGCTCCGACAGGCGTTGACCTCTCGCTTCACGCCGTCTTCATCTCCGCGAACGATCCTGCAACGGACATTCCGCTCCGCCCCCGCGTGCGGTACCATTCTCCCCGTCGGATGTCCGATTCCCCACGGAGAGCAGGTCATGGTTCGACTCGCGTTCGCCGGGGTCTTGCTCCTCGTCTCCTCCGCGCCGGCCACCGACCCCAAGCCCCGACCCGACGGCGACGGCCGCCCGCTGCCGGCCGAGGCGATCCGCCGGTTTGGCGGGTCCGCGAAAGAGGGCGACAAGATTGCTGCCCTGCCGAGCGCCCGCTGGCCGACGTACCGCTTCTCGGCGGACGGCAAGACGGTGACGCGGGTCGGCGGCGACACCGCCGTGACGTGGGACACGGCGACCGGCAGGGAACTCGGCCGCGTGGCTCCGGCGAAGCTGCTCGCGGAGGGGATTCCCGGCGTCCCGCTGATCGCCGACAACTACCCCAAGAAGCTTGCGGCCCGGTCGCCGGGCGGAAAGGCAACCCTCTTTTACACGAACCCGACCGTCCAGCAGATGCAGTTCAAGCTGACGCTCAAAGTGGACGGGAAGGAGTGGCCCGACACCGGCCTGACGCAGCGGATGGTCGGGGTTCTGCAACTGGCCTTCACCCCGGACGGTCGGTACGCGCTGGCCCAGTTGGACCAGGAGCATTTGCACGTCTGGGACGTGACCGGCGACGAAAGCAGCGGGAACGTCATCACGTTCGCCGCCCCAGGACCGAGCGGGTTCCGTCAGGTGCCCCTGATGCACCCGGCCCCGGACAGCCGGCGGGTGGCGCTCGTCGAGTTCGACCCGAAGATGTCCGCGCTCCACAAGGAGGCGATGCCGCTATACCGGTGGCAACTCGGGGTGTACGAGTTGGACACCCGGCGGCGGGTCAGTGGACTGTCCGGGGCTGGCGTGCTGACGGCCGTGGACTGGTCGGCCGACGCCACCCGGATTGGCGGCGCGGGCCGGCGGGCCGGTGTGGACTACGGCGACGAGGTTGGATTCGCGTTCGTGGCCACCGACGGCGGGCGGTTCGTGATGCCGCCGACGGACCTGCCGAAGCCCGCCACCGCCTGCGCGCTATCCCCGGACGGGCGGACGCTGGCCGTCGGCACCGGCAGCGAGGTCCACCTGTACGAGGCCCGCACCGGCCTCATCCGGCACGCCTTCAAACCGGCCGGCGGCAGTGTCCTCGCCCTTCGGTTCCACCCGGACGGCCGGTCGCTGTTATCCGAATCGGCCGACGGAGCCGTCACCCAATGGGACGTGCGCGGCGACCTCACGCCACTCCCCGAACCGGACGCGGCGACCCTGAGCCAGTTGTGGACCGACCTGGATGCCACCGACGCCGCGAAAGCGTTCCAGGCCGTCCGCCACATCGCCACCCATCCGAACAAGTCGCTGCCGTTCTTGAAGGGGAAAGTGGCCGGCGAGGAGCGGCCGACCGACGCGGAGATCGACGCGCGGGTGGCCGATTTGAAGAGCCGCTTGTTCGCCGAGCGGAATGCGGCGCAGAAGCAATTGCGGGGGATGGGGATGGTCGCGCACCCGGCGCTGAAGGTGGCCCTGGCGACCGACTCGTCGCCCGAACTCCGCGAGCGGGCGATCCGCCTGCTGGCCGTGACGTTCACCCCGGCCACCGTCCGCACTACCCGACTGGTGGAAGCGGTCGAACTGGCCGGCACCGCGGAGGCGAAAGCGCTGCTGACGGCGTGGGCGGGGAACGCCGGGCCGGAACTGACGGCCGAGGCAACGGTCACACTCCGGCGGTGGCGGAAGTGAAGCGGGGTGTGCGGGGTGATGCGTTTCGTACTATACCACTCGGATCACTTTTTTCGCGCCGAAGAGACCTCCCCATGACCCCGCTGCAATCCCTCGTCGCCGCCGGCACCAAACTGTGGCTCGACTCGGTGGACCCGGACGAGATCGCCCGCAACCGCGCCTTCGGGGCGACCGGCGCGACCTCCAACCCGATCATCATCTCGGACCTGCTGAACACCGGCCGGTTCGACGCCGACATCAAGACCCTCGCCGCCGCCGGGCACGACGACGAGGCCATCGCCTGGGCCATGACCGACAAGCTGGTGACGGCCGCGCAGGACGTGTTCGAGCCGGTCTGGGCCGAGACCAAGGGGAACGACGGCTGGGTCAGCTTCGAACTCGACCCGCTGCTGGAAGACCCGGCCCGCGCGCTGCCGGCGGCGGAGAAGGCCGCCAAGTACGTCGAACTCGGCAAGAAGTGGGCGGCCGGCCACTGCAACCGGATGATCAAGGTGCCGGCCACCGACGGCGGGCTGCTCTGCCTGGAAGAGTTGGTCGCGGCGGGCGTGGCCGTCAACGTCACGCTCATCTTCAGCGAGCGGCAGTACCTGGCCGCGCGGGAGGCGTGCCATCGCGGCGCGCAGCGGCGGACCGACAAGCAGAACGTGAAGACCGTGTACAGCATCTTCGTGAGCCGGTGCGACGTGTACACCGACAAGGCCGTGCCGGACCTGTCGCCCGCCGCGCAGGGGCAAGTCGGCATCGTGAATGCCAAGCGGATCTGGAAGCTGAACAAGGACTTCTGGGCCGGCAAAGGGTTTCCGCTGCACCAGGAGATGATCTTCGCCAGCACCGGCACGAAGAAAAAGGAGGACGCAGCGTGGAAGTACGTCGAGGCGTTTGCCGGTAGCGACATCGAGACCAACCCGCCGGGCACGAACAAAGCGGTTCAGGAGAGCGGGCAGCTCTTCACCGCGCACGTCCACGAACTGCCGCCGGCCGACGTGCTGGCCGAGATCGACGCCAAGGTGGACATGGCGAAGTTGGAGCAGGTGCTGATGGCCGAGGGCATCGCCAAGTTCGCCGACCCGCACAAGGGCCTCATCAAGCTGATCGCCGGCAAGCGGTAGGGCGATGCCGGGAAGTCGCGGCTCTCACACGGCCGCGACTAATCGCTCCTCGCGGACCTGAGCGAGCAGGTCATCCGCTGACACAGGTGAAGTTCCCCGGTGGACGAGAACGCCGTCCTCCGTAACCAAGCCGACCGGCGACAGCACCCACTGGCCGTTCCTGTTCTCCATGGCGAGTTCGTCGCCCGGCTTCACGCCAAGCTGCCGCTGCACTTCCGGGTCGAGACGAATCCGCCCTTGCGGGTCGATGGTTGCGGTCATGGCCGTGGCTCCGAGGATGGGGGTATTGTACCCGACGGCGTGCCGAGGTCCGCGACCGTGCCGACGCAGTTCAGCCGCAGCCGCCCGCGCGGGTCGGCGTTCAGGAAGTCGGCGAAGAGGGTGAGAGTCATCGGTTTGGCACCGGATTAGAAGGTTTCGCCCCAGTGCTCGGACCAGCCATAATGACGGTCCCAAAGTTCGTCCCAGGACAGCCAGCGGTCATAGAAGGACGCGGCAAGCATCTCGACCTCCGATTCAAATGCCATCTCGCAGGATACCAAGTACCCATCGAGCGCCTGGCAGAACCTATCGTCCTGTTCGCCGTAGTCTGTGCCTTCAATAATGATGCCTTCCGAGGCTTCAAGTTGCGTTGGATGCCAACCGCATAGGACCGCGTGCTCAAGGAATAAGATTTCGGGCTCCGGAAACATCTTCTGGATGAACCCAACCACCTCTCGTCCGAGCCGATGGTGCGACGCGAAGAATCGGTGACAATCGGCGTAGTGCTCCGAATAGTCCTTCAAATCGAGCCTGAAAAACTCGGTAAGTTCGCGGGACACGAGCGCAGGTGAGTCGCCCAACTGCTCGGCAAGGCGGAGAACGGTTGGGTCATGCGGGTGTGCCGTCGGACACATTTGCCAAAGGCATTCAGCGCCGGTCAACCGAAGGCATTCCAGCCGGCGTGCGCGTGCCGGCCGTGCGTCACGGGCCAGTTGCTCGGCGAGTCGCACCAACTCGGTCAGCCTTCTCTGCATTCGTTCCTGCATTGCACCCCCCGCAACGTGCGTGTTCATTCTACCCTCCCCGCGAGTCGGAAGGGCCGATGCTAGGCCAAGCCGAGGATCGGCCCTTCCGCGAAGCGAACCGGAAGGTCCGGAGGGTCCGCGACCCTTCGGTGGGGTCCGGGGCAAAGCCCCGGTTCCGCCGTCGCGCGCCGTCCCTATCATCCCCTTGCTCTCTCAGGGGGAATCCTGCCTTGCTCACCGCACCGTTCAAGAAGCTGCTCTGCGCCAACCGGTCCGAGATCGCCATCCGGGTGTTCCGGTCGGCGCACGAACTCGGCATCCGCACCGTCGCCATCTACAGCCACGAGGACCGGTTCGCCCTGCACCGGTTCAAGGCCGACGAGGCGTACCGCGTCGGCAAGCCGGGCGAGCCGATCCGCGCCTACCTCGACATCCCCGGCATCGTCGCGCTGGCCAAGGACATCGGCGTCGATGCCATCCACCCCGGCTACGGCTTCCTGAGCGAGAACGCCGCGTTCGCGCGGGCCTGCGCCGAGGCCGGCATCACGTTCGTCGGGCCGAAGCCGGAGACGCTGGAGCAACTCGGAGACAAAGTCGCGGCCCGCGCCCTGGCGAAGAAGGCCGGCGTGCCGGTGCTGGGCGGCACCGACAGCCCGGTGTCATCCATCGACGACGCGGCCAAGCTGGCCGAGCAACTCGGCTACCCGGTGATGGTGAAGGCGTCGATGGGCGGCGGCGGCCGCGGGATGCGCGTCGTGCCGACCGCCGACAAGCTGAAGGACAGCATCGAAGCCGCGCAGCGCGAGGCCGGGCAGGCGTTCGGCATCTCGGACGTGTTCCTGGAGAAGTTCGTCTCGCGGGCCAAGCACATCGAGGTGCAACTGCTCGGCGACAAGCACGGCGGGTTGGTGCATCTTTTCGAGCGGGACTGCTCCATCCAGCGGCGGCACCAGAAAGTCGTGGAGATCGCGCCGGCCCCGGACCTGCCGGATGACGTCCGCAAGGGCATCCTCGACGCCGCGCTGGCCATCGGCCGCGCGGCCGGCATCGACAACGCCAGCACCGTCGAGTTCCTGTACGACGTGGACGCCAAGCGGTTCTACTTCATCGAGGTCAACCCGCGCATCCAGGTGGAACACACCGTTACGGAGGTCGTCACCGGGTTCGACATCGTCGGCACGCAGATGATGATCGCCGCCGGCCGGCCGCTGAGTGACCCCGACCTCGGCCTCGGCGATCAGTCGAAGATCACCACGCACGGGTTCGCGATTCAGTGCCGCGTGACCACCGAAGACCCGGCCAGCGGGTTCGCCCCGGACTACGGCCGACTGAGCGCGTACCGCTCCGCCAGCGGCCTCGGCATCCGGCTGGATGCCGGCACGGCGTTCGGCGGCGCGGTCATCACCCCCTTCTACGATTCGCTGCTGGTGAAGGTGACGGCGAGCGGCATCCGGTTCGTCGATGCCGCGCGGCGGATGGAACGCTGCCTGCAAGAGTTCCGCGTGCGCGGGGTGAAAACGAACATCCCGTTCCTGCTGAACCTGATCGTCCACCCGCAGTTCCTCGACGGGTCGGTGACGACGCGGTTCCTCGACGACACGCCCGCGCTGTTCAAGCTGTCCACCCGCCAGGACCGCGCCACGAAGCTGCTGTCGTACCTCGCCGAGGTGATCGTCAACGGCCACCCGGAAGTGAAGGGCAAGGCGCGGCCGACGGTCGAGGCGAACGGGGCCGTGCCGCACCGTGCGGCGACGCCAATCGGTCTCCCCGAAGGCACGCGCGACCGCTTCAAGGCGCTGGGCGCGGAGAAGTTCGCCAAGTGGGTCCGCGAGCAGCCGCAACTGTTCGTCACCGACACGACGATGCGGGACGCGCACCAGTCGCTGCTGGCCACGCGGATGCGCACCGCCGACATGCTGGTGGTGGCCCCGCGTTACGCCCGCGAACACGCGGGTCTCTTCAGCCTGGAGAACTGGGGCGGGGCGACGTTCGACACGGCCATGCGGTTCCTCAAGGAAGACCCGTGGGACCGGCTGGTGAAGTTGCGGGAACGAGTGCCGAACATCCTGTTCCAGATGCTGCTGCGCTCCGCGAGCGCGGTCGGCTATACGAACTACCCGGATAACGTGGTATACGGATTCGTCAAGGAAGCGGCGCAAGCGGGGATGGACATCTTCCGCATCTTCGACGCCAACAACTGGCTGCCGAACCTGACGCTGGCCATTGATGCCGTGCGCAAGACGGACGCCATCTGCGAGGCGGCGATCTGCTACACCGGCGACATCCTGGACGCCAAGCGGGACAAGTACACGCTGAAGTATTTCGTGGACCTGGCGAAAGAACTCGTGAAGCGCGGCACGCACTTCCTGGCCATCAAGGACATGGCCGGGTTGCTGAAGCCCTACGCGGCGAAGAAGCTGGTGAAGGCGCTGCGGGCCGAGATCGACGTGCCCATCCACTTCCACACGCACGACACCGCCGGCGGGCAACTGGCGTCGTACCTGATGGCCGCCGAAGAGGGCGTGGACATCGTCGATTGCGCGTTCGCCCCGCTGTCCGGTGTCACCGCGCAACCGAACCTCGGCGCGCTGGTCGAGAGCCTGCGGTTCTCGGAGCGCGACACGAAACTCGACTTCGACGCCTTGCAGGAGACGGCCCGCTACTGGGAGGAAGTGCGGACGTACTACGCCCCGTTCGAGACCGGCCAACTCGCCAGCAGCGCGGAAGTGTACCTGCACGAGATGCCCGGCGGCCAGTACGCGAACCTGTACGTGCAGGCGAAGTCGCTCGGCCTCGGCGAGCGGTGGGCCGAGGTCGGCCGCATGTACGCCTCGGTGAACCAGCTCTTCGGCGACATCGTGAAGGTGACGCCGACGAGTAAAGTCGTCGGCGACATGACGCTGTTCCTCATCGCCAACAACCTGACCGCCGCGGATGTCATGGACCCGAAGCGGGAACTGGCGTTCCCGGAATCGGTCATCGAGTTCTTCGAGGGCAAGCTCGGCCAGCCGCCGGGCGGGTTCCCGCCGGCGCTCCAGAAGCGCATCCTCCGCGACCGCGTGCCGCTGACCGACCGCCCCGGCGCGACCCTGGCCCCGGCCGACTTCGACAAGGCCCGCAAGGACCTGGAGCCGAAACTCAAGCGACCCGCCACCGACCGCGACGTGCTGAGCCACCTGCTCTACCCGAAGGTGTTCGCCGACTTCGTGGACCACGTCCAGCGGTACTCGGACGTGTCGGTGCTGCCGACGCCGACGTTCTTCTACGGGCTAGAAAACGGCGAAGAGGTGAACATCGAGATCGAGCCGGGCAAGACGCTGGTGGTCAAATTCCTGACCGTCGGCGACCCGCAGCCGGACGGCAAGCGGCAGGTGTTCTTCGAGCTGAACGGCCAGCCCCGCGAGGTGGCGGTGACGGACCGCTCGCTCGGCCTGGTGGCCGTCACGCGGGCCAAGGCCGATACCGCCAACCCGAAGCACGTCGCGGCCCCGATGCCCGGCGCGGTGGTGTCGGTGATGGTGGCGGCCGGCGACGCCGTGACCGCCGGCCAGAAGCTCGCCACCTTGGAGGCGATGAAGATGGAGTCCACCATCCACTCACCGCACGACGGCAAGATCGCCGAAGTGGTCATCAAGGCCGGCACCCAGGTCGATGGCGGCGACTTGCTGATCCGCTTCGAGTAGGTCCGGTTTGTGGCCGCTCGCTCCGCGCGCGAAGTCAGCTCGCGGAGCGAGCGGCCACGATCCGACTCACCGACCCCACGTCGGCAGGCCCGTGGATCTCGGCGAGTTTCCCGAGTTCCTGGCCCGCGTGCGAGGGTATCTCGGTGAGTAAGCGGCCGCGCGGGATGAAGCGCGCGGAGCGCGACGGCGAGTACCCGCACTTCGCCCCGGAAGAGTACCTGTTCCGCCGCGTGCCGTTCGTCCTCTGGCCGTCGGCGGACGACCCGCTCGAAGTTGACGCCATCGAGCTGCCGGACATGTTTGTCGGCCGGAGCCGGATGGGCGCATCTTCGCCGAGGACCGCGTGCCGTGGGTGAAGACGAACGGATGAGGAAGCCGCACTTTCCAGTGGAGGTCAGCCGATGCCACTTGCGATGGAAGCGTACCCCGAACAAGTGACGGTCTGGCCGAAGCAAGGTCGCCAGATCCTCGCGCAATTCGATGACGACACCATCGTCGTGTACCAGGCGTATTGCCCAGAGATCGGGGCACACGTGGCGGCGCACGGCACGTTCGGGGGCGGCTTCAGTTACTCGCGGATGAGTTGGGTGAAGCCGAACTTTCTGTGGATGATGTACCGCTCCGGATGGGGTACGAAGGAGAACCAAGAGGCCACCCTCGCGCTGCGCGTGCGGCGGACCTTCTTTGACACGCTCCTCGAAGCGGCCATTCCGTCCACCTGGGACCGCGACCGATTCGCCACGGAAGAGGACTGGTCGCGGGCGGTGGGCCGATCCGCCGTGCGGTTGCAGTGGGATCCGGATCACCACCCGTCCGGGGCGAAATTGGAACGGCGGGCGATCCAGTTGGGACTTCGCGGCGAGGTGCTGGAGGCGTTCGGGAAGAGGGAGTTACTCGAAGTGATCGACCTATCGGAGTTCGTCGCCGAGCAGCGGGCGAAGTTGGAGGGGGCCGGCGTGTCGGCACTCGCCACACCCCGCGAGCGGGTCTACCGCCCCGCCGACGAGGCGATTGCCCTGCAACTGGGTTTGGTGGAGTGAGTCGTACATCCCGTTACACATCCGCCGGTCGGTCGTCTTCTCGCCGACCACCGCCCCGCCACCCACCGGTGCCCCATGACGTACCGCCTCGCCGTCGCGGTTGCCCTGTTGCCCGCCCTCGCGGCGGCCGCCGACCCGCTGCCGGCGGGGGCCTTCGCCCGCCTCGGTTCGACCGCCTGGCTGCACCCGGACCAGCCGCTGGCGCTGGCCGTCCACCCGACGGGCAAGGTGGTCGCCTCCGGCGGTTCGGACGGCGTCGTCCGCGTCTGGGACGCCGCCACCGGCAAGGTGCTGCACACGATCCAGCGGAAGGGCGGCGGCGCGTCCGCGCTGGCCTACTCCGCCGACGGCAAATGGCTGGCGGCGCACTTCAACGACGAACTCGTCCGCCTGTACGCGACCGACAAGTACACCGAAGCGGCGACGGTGACGGTGAAGAACGGCGACCACCTCGCGCTCTCCGCCGACGGCAAACTGCTGATCGCCTCCGGCCCGCTCGGACATGTGGCGCTGCTGGAAGTCGAGAACGGCCAGGACCGCATGGAACTGCCGAAGGGCCGGGCGGCGGCGCTGCTGCCCGGCGGCGGGGCGGTGGCCGTGGCGAACGAGGTGAACGCCGTCCATGTGCTGGAGGTGCCGAGCGGCAAGCCACTTCAAGCGTACCCGCTGCCGTCCGGCGACACCGGCACGGTGTCCCACATCGTCTACCACCCGGCCGGCAAGCGGCTCGCCATCGCCACGACCGGGAAGGCTCCCATCGTCCGCGTGTTCGACCTCGACAAGAAGGAGCCGAAGTTCACCGTCGCCGGCGAGGGGCCGCTGGCGTTCGTCGGGGAGACCGGCCTCGTCGGCCGCACCGGCGGCAAGCTGGCCGTGTGGGACGCCGCCACCGGCAAGCTGCTCCGCACGATGGGCGACGGCGTCACCACCGTGTCCGTCTCCCCCGACGGCCGGGTCGCCGCCACCGACGGCGGCGCGGACTTCCCGTCGCCCCGCATTTTCCTGTGGGATTTGATGACCGGCCAGCCGACCAATCGCACGGCGGACGAAGTCGCGGACATTCGCGGCATCGTCCCGCACCCGGCCGGCGGGTTGGCCGTGGCCACCGGTGCGAAGCTGCTGACGTGGACCCCCGGCGACCCGAAGCCGGTGACGGACCTGGGAATCGAAGGGGTCCGCGCCGTGGCCCCCTTCGGCAAGTCGCTCGTCGTCGCCACCGGCACCGACAAGGTGATCGGCTTCGGCCGCTCGGAGAAGCCGTTCGCCACGGTGCCGGCGGGGGTGCGGTACTTGGCCGCCGACGCCGACGCCAAGTGGGTCGCCGCCGTCACGTCCGGGGATGCGCCGGAGTTGGTGATCGTGGACGCGGCGAAAGGCGAAGCGATCCGCGCGTGGCCGCTGCCGGGGCGACCGCTGGCGGTGGCGCTCGACCCGGCCGGCCGGCGGGTGGCCGTCCTCGGCCGCGACGGGTACGCGCGGGTCTGGGCCACCGACGCCGACGGCAAGGGGAAGACGCCGACGGAACTGTGGAAGGACCGCTCCGCGCGGAGCTTCCGCGGCGGCATCGCCTTCTCTCCGGACGGCACGCTCGTGGCCTTCACGTCCCTCATGCGGGTGAGCGTCCACGAGGCGGCGACGGGCAAGGTCGTCGTCCAGTTCCAGCGCTCCTGGGACGACGGCCCGTACACGTCACTGGCGTTCACCCCGGACGGCCGCTTCCTGGCGGCCGGTACGCAGGGGGCCGGCGGCGGGGCGGTGGTGTGGGAACTCGTCACGCGCCAGCGGGCGGGGCGGTTCGCGGCCGGCGGCACCGTCACCGGCGTGGCCTTCCTCGACGCGGGACGAACGCTCGTCACCGCCGGGGCCGACGACAACTTGCTGGCCTGGGACCGCGGCGGCCGGCGGGGGAAGCCGGCCCCGACCGCGACCGAACTGGCGGCCGCGTGGCTGAAGCTCGGCGACGTGAATCCCGAAACGGCGTTCCCCGCCGCGGCCACCCTCGCGGCCGGCGGCAAGGCGACCGTCGCCTTCGTGACCGAGCGACTGGCCGAGGAGGTGAAGCTGAACGAATCCGTGACCAAGTGGGCGACGGACCTGGGGTCGAAGGACTTCGGCGTCCGCGACGCGGCGACGAAGGAGCTGGTCGCCGTCGGCGGGCCGGTACTGCTGGTGCTGGACAAGCTGGAGAAGACCCCGCAGTCGGCCGAGTGGATGCAGCGGGCGCGGACGGTGCGCGGGCGGATTCAGATGGCCGCCGAGGCGCTGCCCGACCCGGCGCTGGTGGGCGTGCCCCTGCGGCTGATCCGCGCGGCGGCGGCGCTCCAGGACATCGCCGACCCCGGCGCGACGGCCGCCCTGGAAGCCATCCGCGCCCTCGGTGGCCCCGCCGGCGACGACGCCGCGCGGGTGCTGAAGCGGCGGGAAAAGCGGTAGAACAAGCGGCGAGGCTTCCGCCGCTTCCCGCGAGTGTCCCCATGTCGTTCTCGTCGTTCACGGAGGTCGCCGCACCGCTGCCCGGTGAGGCCGACCTGCTCGCCGGAGTCGTGGCGAACCTGCGGGCCGACCTGCCGAAGCTGGTGTACGCCGACTGGCTGGAAGACCGGAGCGACCCGCGCGGGCCGTACCTCCGCCAGTTCGTCGAGGCGATGCGGGCGGGCACCGCGTTGCCGCCGGCGGTCGGCTCGGACTGCTGGAACGCGACCGTCGGCACGACGCTCGCGCGGCTCGCGACGGAGTACGGGTTCGCGCCGCAGGTGGACGACCTGTTCCATCTCGCCCGCCCGATGCTGCGTGTCGTCACCGATCCGTCGGACGACGACTCCATCCCCGTCGGTGCGACCAAGTTCGGCGGCTGTCCGGACCTGCCCGCGCTCGCCGAGTGGCCGCGGGTGAAGCGAGGGCCGCTGACGTTCCTCGCGCAGTTCGACCTCGCCGACATCCGCGAGAACTCGCTCGCCGGAAGGCTGCTGCCGGAATCCGGTCTGCTGTCGTTCTTCGTCTACCACGACATCGACGAGGACATTCTCGGCGAGGACATCGGCAAGAAGGGCCGGCTCGTCGCACTTACGCCGGCGAAGGGGCCGCTGGTGCGGATGGAGTTTCCCGACGACTTGCCGGAGGAGAATCGGCCGTTCGGGTGCGAGGTGCTGCTGCGCGAGGGGTTGGACCTGCCGTACGGTCGCTACGCGGGCGACTACGCCCGGCTCCTCGGCGACTTGCACGACTGGGGCAGTGTGCTGCTCGGCTACAGCCACGCCACCGTCACCGACGATCCGACGCCGGGCGGCGACTGGCTTCAACTGGCCGCATTCGCGTCGGACGACAACCTCGAGTGGAACTGGCGGGACGACCACACCCTCTTCTGGCACGTCCTCGCCGACGACCTGGCGCACGGCCGGTTCGACCGCGTGCAGGCCGCCGACGGCTGAGCGCGCCGCCGCTCAGATGGCTTCCGGGCCGCGCTCGCCGGTGCGGATGCGGATCACGTCCTCCAGTGGAAGGATGAAGATCTTGCCGTCGCCGATGCGGCCCTCCGGCCCGGTGCGGGCGGCGGCGATGATGGCGTTCACCGTCGGCTCGACGAAGTCCTCGTTCACGGCGATCTGCAACTGCACCTTCCGCAGCATGTTCACGGTCAGCTCGTGCCCGCGGTACACCTCCGATTGCCCCTTCTGGCGGCCGAACCCCTGCACGTCCACCACCGTCAGGCGGAACACCTCGACGGCGTTCAGCGCCTCCTTGACGGCGTCGAGCTTGGACGGCTGGATGATGGCGAGGATCAGTTTCATTTTGTGGCCTCCGGAGCGAGGGCACCCGCCGGGTCAGTTCGGTCGGAGAAAAGGTCGATCTCCTTGTCCGCCACATAGTCGATGAACTCGTCCCGGCCGTGGTTCACTAACAGATGCCGTTCGAGCGGGGTGATCGGGACGACGAAGAACACCTTGACCGCACCGTCCGCGTCGGGAACGGTGTCGAACCCCTCCTCGGTGAAGCGCGGGTGCAACAGAAGGTGCTGACATCCGGGGAAGTGCGGGATTTCGCCGGGGTTGCTGACGGTGTGCCACCAGTCGAGCGCACGCTGATGGTCGAAGGCGTACTCCGCCACGTTCGCCAGATACCGCGACACTCGCTCCCGCTCCGGTTTCCGCAGGAAGGCGCGGATGCCCATGTGCAGTTCGGCGGAGTAGTCGGTACCGGGGATCCTCCGATCCGACATCCCCAGCGTTTGGAAGGTGGTGACGGAGGTCCGGTCGTCGGCGGGCCAAACCATGACGTTCTTGAGAGTCGGCCAGTTAGTCGGCGGCTGATCCGGGAGTGGTTGCCACCGGCTCGACTCGTACACCCACAGGTCTGGCGGTTCACCGCCGAGGAGTTGCGAGAAGTGGTGGTAGAGCCGGACCATCTTCGGACTGGGGCGGCTGGGATCGCGTTCAAGGGTCGGCATCGGGTCACCTCTGCGCGGACAGCCGGTGCGGGAACAGGGTGCGGCGGTCGGTGTCGTACACGGCGAAGCAGCCGTCGAAGATCGGGGCTATCACCACAAGGTAGCGGCCGGCCGGGTCGAACGCGAGTGGCGTCTCGCCGGCCCACGGCAGCAGGCCGTCCGGCGTGCCGGCGAGCCAGCGGTGGAAGTGGCCGAGGAACAGCGCGTGGTGCGGCACGGCGGCGAAGCTGCGGGCCAGCTTCTCGGCGGTGTCCGGCGGGCCGTCGAAGTACCACAAGTCGCCCACGTCCTCGGTGTTCAACCACGGCTCGACGTGGGTGAAGTGGCAGCCGGCCATCGTCAGTCGCGGTTGCCAGGTGGCCATGTAGGCCAGCGCGTCGGGGTCGGGGTTGTCCAGTTCCGCCAGCGGCACGTCCCGGCAGAGGCCGAAGTCGTGGTTCCCCCACACGCCGACCGCGCCGGCGTCGCGGAGCAGCTTCGCCACCTCCCACGCGCGGTTGTGCGGGCCGTGGAAGTCCGTGCTGTCGCCGAGCGAGACGACGGCATCGACGCCTTCTCCGCGCAGCACTGCCAGCGCCGCCGCGAGGCGGTCCACGTCGTCGTGGATGTCGGTGACGATGCCGATTCGCATTGGGCTTCTCCTTCTTGGCGAGCGGGGGGCGTAAGCCCCCTGTTGCCGAGCAAGAAACAGGGGGCTTACGCCCCCCGCTCGCCCGGATACGCGCCCGCCACTCTCTTCCCCGTCGTCAGATACTCGTCGCCGACCGGGAAGTTGGCGAACGCCAGCGAGTAGTTGGCCTCGAACCAGTCGCGGACGTGCGGCAGCACGCCGGTATCGTACTCCGGTTCGGCGCACAGCGTCGGGCCGAACGGCACGCGGCGGATTTCCCCCTGCTCGACGATCAACTCGCCGGCCTTGAAGACGTATCGCGGCAACTCGAACATCGCCTTGATGTCCGCGCCGGGCGTATACACGGTGATGTCCGCATCCCCGCCGACGCCGAGGTGCCCTTTGTGCGTTAGGCCGAGCATCTTCGCCGGGCCGGCGCGGGTGACGATGCAGATCTCGTTCAGCGTGTACTCGCGGTCCAGGTCCGGGAGAGTGCAGCGCTCTTTCACCCGCTCCGGCAGCTTCTTCAGCACCTCGCGGCGGTAGTCCCGACTCATCAGCAGCGCGACGATCTCCGGGTACGCCAGGAAGCTGCCGCCGTTCGGGTGGTCGGTACTCATGGCCACCCGCCACGGGTCGTCCACGAGCAAGTACCACTCCAGTCCGATGGCCCATTGCAGGGCGTGAACGAGCGATTTCTCCTTGTACGTGATGGGCACGATGCCGCACCCGCCCTCGCACTCGGTGTCGCCGTTGAACCACTTGCGGCCCGTCACCTTGTGCAGGAAGTGGCCGAGCGGTCCGTCGCCCGTCATGCTGGTCGTGTCGCCGAATAACACTTGTCCCACGTCCACCGTGATGTTGCGATGTCCGTTGACGAATTCCGCCAACTGCGGAACTTTGCTGCAAAACGTGCCCTGGTCGTCCGGGCCGCCGCCGTAGCTGTGGAACTGGACGTGCGTGAAGTGCCCCCGGCTGCCGTCCACCGCCTTCATCGTTTCCAGCGTGGTCGTCCAGTTGCCCGGCATCCCCAGCTGATTGCAATGGATGTGCGCGGCGTGCGGCAACTTCAACTCGTCGGCCGTCCGCGCAATGCCCGTCACAATTTGGCGCGGCGTCACGTCGAACCCGTCCACAACATCGTCGAAGCCGGTCATGCCGTTCGCGCCCTGCTTCCACACCTCGACCCCGCCGGGGTTGACGACCTTCAGGGCGTAGCCGCGCGTGGCGTGCAGCAGCCAGCCGCAGAAACTCCGCAGCCGATCCGTTTCCCCCGCCGCGATGGCGTTCATCGCGTAGTGGTTGTTCCCGACCAGGACGAAGAAGCCCTTGTCGATGACCGGCGTGTCGTGGAACTCCTCGTGCGTGTGCCGCGCGCCCAGCGGCGGGATGGCGGCGTCGAACACGGTGGTGTAACCCATGCCGGCGTACAGGTAGCCGGTGGCGAACGTGGTGGGCGTGCTGCCGAGGGTGCCGGAGCGGAGCAGGTCCGTGCGGCGGAACGGCGGCGAGTCGCGGCGGTCTTCGGGCCGCAGCTTGCGGGCGACGTTCACCTTCGGCCCGGCGATGTGGGCGTGCATGTCCACCCCGCCGGGCATGACGACGAGGCCGGACAGGTCGAACGTGCGATCCGGTTCCGTGCCCGGATCGGCGATGAACTTGCCGTCCCGCACCCACAGGTCGCGGACTTCGCCGGCGACGCCGTTGCGCGGGTCGTACACCGTGCCGCCGCTGAGTTTCACGAGCGCCATGCGGCCGATTGTATGGCGGGCGGCGGCGGCCGCAGCGGTCGCCACCGGGGCCGCACATCCGGAGCGGTCTCACCTTGCTGGCCGCGAACCGACGGGTTAGTTTGATCGAGTCAGTCACTCCGAACGGGGACATTCCATGACCGCGACCCTCGACCTGCCGCAAGACCTGATCGACCGCGGGATGCAACTGTCCCCGGCCGCGCGACGGAAGTTCGCCGGACTGTTGCTCGACGGCGTGGAGGCCGGCGACCCGGAACTGAAGGCGCTGCTCACCCAGCGGTGGGAGGACTACACGTCCGGGGCGGTGCAGGCGATTCCGCTGGACGACTACCTCCGGGACCTCGATGCGAGGATCGCGGCACGGAGGGGACAATGAACTTCCGTGTTCTCCCCGCCGCGGACGACGACGCCGATTCGGTCGAGAGGCGATTGGACCGAGAGCAGCCGGGCTACGGGTTGGATTTCTCCATCCTGTACCGGTCGGCACTCGCCGCCATCCGGAACGCGCCGCGGCAGCATTCGCCGACCGACGACGGGCCGGACGGGATCGAGACGCGGGAGGTGTTCCTCGCGCGGTTCAACCAGCGGGTCATCTACGCGGTGACGGACGCGGAAGTCGTCATCCTGGCCGTCGTCCACGCCCACGGCCGGCCCGGCGCGTGGGTCGGTCGGGCGGACGAAATCGGATAACCCACACACACGGATTTCGCCATGACCGCGACCCTCGACCTGCCGCAAGACCTGATCGACCGCGTGCGGGCGCTCTCGCCGGCGCAGAAGGACGCGCTGCGCGGCGTGATGGACGCCGGGACGCCCGCCGCCGGCGACCCGGAGTTGAAGGCCAAGCTCACCCGCCGCTGGGAGGACTACCAGAGCGGGAAGGTGCAGGCACTGACGATCGAAGAGTCCGACGCGCGGATTCGTCAGGTACTGGAGGAGTTCCAGCGATGACCGTTCGCACACTCGACGGCGCACAAGACGACATCGATTCGACGGCCCGGCGACTTGAGCGCGAACGTCCGGGTTTCGGATCCGCGTTTTTCGCGCTCTACCAAGCCGCGCGATCCGCGATCCTCGCCGCCCCACGGCAGCACTCGCCGACGGACGACGGGCCGGATGGGGTCGAGACGCGGGAGGTGTTCCTCGCGCGGTTCAACCAGCGGGTGATCTACGCGGTGACGGACGCGGAAGTCGTCATCCTCGCCGTCGTCCACGCCCACGGCCGGCCGGGTGCGTGGGCCGGTCGGGTGGAGCAGGTGTGATGAACTCCCGTTCGCGGTTCCCTACCATATCGCTTTCGCCCTTCGTCTCGCGGACCCCGGCATGAAACGCTTCCACCTGTGCGGCCTCGGCAACGCCATCGTCGATCTCATCGTCGAAGTGACCGACCCGCAGTTCGCCGCGCTCGGGTTCGAGCGCGGCACCATGCGGCTGGTCGAGGCCGACGAGCAGACCAAGTTGCTGACCGCGTTCGCCGCCGCCGACCCGCGGCTGGTGTCCGGCGGCAGCGTCGGCAACAGCATCATCGCGTTCGCGCAGCTCGGCGGCAAGGCGGCGTTCATCGGCGTCGTCGGCGACGACCGGTACGGCCTGCACTACAAGGGCGAGTTCGAGCAACTGAACATCGCCATGGGCACCCCCATCGTGGCGAACCAGGTGACGGGCACCTGCGTGGCGCTCATCACGCCGGACGCCGAGCGGACCATGCGGACTTGCCTGGGAGTGAACGCGCACCTGTCCGGCAAGCACATCGCCGCCGACGCCGGCCTGATCGCCGAGTCCGAATACCTGTTCGTCGAGGGGTACCTGTTCGCCAACCCGACGACCGGCCAGGAGGCCATCCGCGAGGCGGTGACGGTGGCCAAGGCGAACGGCACGAAGGTGGCCGTGACGTGTTCGGAGGCGTTCATTCCGACCGTGTTCGCGGACGCCCTGCACGCCGCCCTGAAGGACGCCGATCTGTTCTTCTGCAACGCGCACGAGGCGTGCGCGGTGGCCAACGCCCGCGACAGCCAGGAGGCGTTCCAGAAGATGAAGGACGTGGTGCCGAACTGCGTGGTGACGGACGGCCCGGCCGGAGCTTATGTGCGCTGGCACGGAACCGAACACCATGTGCCGGCGTTCGCCTGCACGCCGAAGGACGCCACCGGCGCGGGCGACATGTTCGCCGGCGCGTTCCTGTACGGCGTCACGCACGGCGTCGCCCCGGAGCAGGCCGCCCGCGCCGCCAACTACTTGGCCATGAAAGTCATCACCCAGGTCGGCGCGCGGCTGCACGGCGGTGTCAAGGACGCTTGGCACGCGCACGCCGGCGTCGCTCGGCCGCCCGCCGACCACGCTGCGAAAGGCACGGATCAAGACAGGATCAGAATGTGAGGCGTTCAAGACTCATTCGGTTCTGGTCCTCTTCATCCGCGCTCTTCGCCGCGTCCTCTGCGGCCTCTCTTCACCCACGGTGTCCCATGGCCCGCACTCGCACTTTCATCGGCGTGGATGTCGGCCCGGACATGCGCCGGGCGGCGGGGGACGTGCAGGCGTCCCTGGCCCGCAGCGGAGCGGCCGTGAAGTGGGCGGAAGAGGTCAACCTGCACGTCACCCTGCTGTTCCTCGGCGACGTGGACGACCAGGACTTGATGAACGTCTGCCGCATCGTGTCGAAGGCCGCCGCGAAGGAGCCGGTGTTCCCGCTGTCCGTCGCAGGTATTGGGGCGTTCCCCAACCCGCGCCGGCCGAAGGTGATTTGGGGCGGCATCACCGAGGGGCTGGACGTACTCGTTCGCCTGCACACGGCGATGGAACAGCCGCTGTTCGACCTCGGCTGCTACCGCCGCGAGGAGCGGGCGTACACGCCGCACCTGACGCTCGGCCGCACCGACAGCGAGGCCGACGGGCAGATTCTCGCGGCGGAACTGCCCAAGTACCTGACGTGGTCCGGCGGGCAGGCGATCATCAGCGACGTGCGGGTGTACAGCAGCGAACTGCGGAAGGGGAAGCCGGAGTACACGGTCCTCGCCCGCGCCCCGCTGACGGGCGAGGAGTGAATTCGGGAGGGCGAGGCTCCCGCCGAGCCTCATCTTGTCCGAGCCGGACTGAGGGTCGCCGCCCGCGCCCGCCGGAACTGGCTGATCCGCCACCAGCACCCGTTCAACTTCGGCATCCACCTGCTCGGCATCCCCGTCGCCCTGCTCGGCCTCGTGCTGTTCGCCTTCGTGCCGTGGTACTGGGCCGCCGGCACGATCGTCCTCGGCTACGTCCTCCAATGGCTCGGCCATCGGGTGGAGGGGAACGACGTGGGCGAGTTCATCCCGGTGAAGCGGCTGCTCGGCCGGCCGGTCGTCGCCGTCGCCCCGCGTTACCAAACTCCCCCATCCGCCGACGCACTTTAGCGAAACCGTCCAGATTTCGCCCCGCCGGCGGGTGCCGCTCGGATTATTCGGCAGGACCGCTTCCGTCGCTAAAGTTTCGCGCCGCATCCGGCCGATAGTTCACCGTGAAGTCTCCCGGTATCGGCGCGTTGGGGGATGCGCCGGCCGGGTCCGACGACGGGAGCGACTATGAAACGCACGACGTGGTGGCAGCGGTGGCGGTCGCGGTTCGTCGGCGGGGCCGTGCTGCTGGCGGGCACCAACGGGTGCAAGCAGCAGGTGTTCCTGGAACCGGCCGACTGGCAGGCGTCACTCCGGCCGGGCATCCCGGCGACGCTGGAGACCAGCCCGCACGACCCCATCCTGCCGGGGTCGGGGCAGGTGGGGGCGCGGCCGGCCACCGTCCGCGATTTCGCCCGCCAGCAGCGGCCGATCTCGCTGAAGGAGTGCTTCGCCGTCGCCGTCGAGCAGGGGAACGCGGGCAACGGTGTCGGCACCGGCCAGGACAACTTCTTCGGCGGCATCCAGGGATCGACGAGCGGCCAAAACGTGGTCGGCAACGGCATCCTGTTCGGCACGGACAGCATCAAGGCGTTCCTGTACGACCCGGCGGTGATCGCCGCGGACGTGGAGCGGTCGCTGTCCAAGTTCGACGCCCGCGTGCAGACCAGCATGACCTGGGCGAAGCAGGACCAGGCGACCCTGAGCTTGCAGCAGAGCTTCAGCAACGGCGACTCGGCGAACTTGAGTACCACCCTGGCCAAGCCGCTGCCGACCGGGGGGTTGGCCGGCATCACCACCAGTCTGGCGTACCAGAAGCTGTCGTCGCCGCCGGCAAACCAGCAGTTCGTCACCCTAAACACCTCGTACAGCCCGCGGGTGCAGTTCATCTTCGAGCAGCCGCTGATGCAGGGGTTCGGCATCGAGGCGAACCAACTGCTGAGCGCCCACCCCGGCAGCGTCCTCATCCCCGGCCTCCGGGCGAGCGGCGGACAGGGGACGGAGGGCATCCTGATCACCCGCATCCGGGCGGAGCAGGCGCGGGCCGTCTTCGACGTCAACGTCAACTCGATGCTGCTGAACGTGGAGGCGGCGTACTGGAACCTGTACAGCGCGTACTACAACTTGTACGCCCAGCAGAAGGGGTTGGAGCAGGGGTTGTCCGGGTACCTGTATTACCGTGCCCGGTCTGAAGCCCGCGACCCGAACGACCCGCCGGACAAGAAGGGCATCGACGCGCCGTACCTGCTGCCGCAGGCGGAGGCGCAGTACCACCAGTTCCGCCTGCAAGTCCTTCAGGCGCGGGCCGACCTGCTCAACGCCGAGCGCAACCTCCGCGGCCTGCTTGGCATGAAGTCGGACGACGGCACGGTGTTCGTGCCGACCGACGAGCCGACCCGCACGCCGCAGCAGAAGGACTTCGGCCTGCTCTGGCAGGAGGCCGTCCAGGGCCGGCCCGAGTTGCTGCTCGCCCGGCAGGACGTGAAGGCCCAGCAGCTCAACCTGCAAGCCCAGAAGAACCTGCGGATGCCGGACGTGCGGGCGTTCGCCAGCTACGACATCAACGGCCTCGGCGGGCGGCTGGACGGGACGCAACTGGACGGCAACGGGCGGCTGAACAATGCCCTGGCGAACTTCGCCAGCAACCAGTTCAACAGTTGGCAACTCGGCCTGCGGGCGGACGTCCCGATCGGCTTCCGCGACGCCAACGCCCTCGTCCGCCGACAGCAGTTGAACCTGCGGCGGTCGTGGGAGCAACTCCAGGACTCCGAGCGGAAGGCTTACGAGTTCCTGGTGGACGCCTACCGTCAGGTGGAGTTCGCGCAGGCCCGCATCGAGGTGGCCCGGACGAACAAGCTGGCCCTCCAGGAGCAGGTGGCGCGGTTCGAGGGGCGGGTGCAAGGGGGCATCAACACGTCCGGCGAGTTCATCAACCTGACCCAGGCCCAGCGGGACTTGGCCACCCGAACGGCGGACGAGTTCCGGGCCGTGGCCGACTACAACACGGCCCTGGCGCGGATCGAGTTCGCCAAGGGGACCATGCAGCAGTACAGCGGGGTGACGATCGCCGACGGCGCGCTGCCGCCGCATGTGCAGAAGAAGGCGGCCGACCACTTCCGCGCCCGCGCGGCGGCGCTGAAGCTGCGGGAACACCCGGCGTCGTCCTACGGCCTGCTCCAGACGGTGGACATGAACCGGCAGTACCCGCCGCTCATGAAAGACGCGCTGCCCGTGACCGGCCTGCCGCCGACGGCGTACCCCGGCGGGACGGTGCTGCCCGATTCGCCGCTGCCGTCCGTCCCGCCGCCGCCGATGCCGGCCCCGCCGAAGGGGGACGACAAGCCGCTCACGGCGACCCCCGCCCCGACGACGATCCGGCCGTACAGCGAGTGGCAGCCGCAACCCGGCGGCTCCAGCACCGGCATCCCCGGCGCGCTGCCGACGGTACTGGGCACGGTGAAGTCGCCGACGGACGACCTGCCCGGCAACCCGGTGTTCCGGCCGATCCGCGAGGTGACACTGCCCACCCGCCCGCCGCAAATCCCGCCGAAGTGAGGGGAATGGGAGGCGACCGGTGCGACGGCGAATTTTGGCATTCGCAGGCGAACCCGGCCCGCCGGGGGTGCGGGTGGCTTGGAA
>JAYTTN010000361.1:0-1609 GCA_043745295.1 Fimbriiglobus sp.
CTGACGATCGTGCTGATGGCCGGGAAGGTGCTGCCGGCCGTCGCCCCCGGCGAGCGGATCGACCTGGCCGACCTCCTCACCTGCCTGATCGAGTACGACGCGTCGGGGAAGTTCCGCCGCGACCTGGCAGAGAAACTGATTCACGCCAAGATTCGACTCGCAAAGGGTGGGTTCTCGATCGGCGGCGAGCCGGTGTACGGGTTCCGCCGCTGGCTGTGCGCCGAGGACGGCACCGCGAAGCGGGAGTTGGAGGACCACGAGGTGGTGAAGATGCCCGGCCACCACGTCGTGTGGCTGCCGACCGCGGCCGGCGAACTGGCGGTGGTGCGGCGCATCCTGGACCTGATCGTGACCACGCCGGCCGCGCGGATCGCGCGGACGTTCAACGCCGAGGGCGTCCCGTCCCCGAACGCCGGCCGGGTGCGGAAGGTGAACGGGGTTCCGGTGGAGGTGAGCGGTCAGTGGGCCCAGAACACGGTCAAGGCCATCGCCACCCACCCGCTGCTGATCGCGCTGTGCGAGTACGGCAAGCGGTCGGAGGGCGACCAGTTGCGATTCACCAAGGACGGCCCACGCGGGCTGAACGCTGGCGACTACCACCCGGGCGGTAAGCTGAAAACGGTTGCCAACCCGGCCGACCAGATCATCCGCACGCCGGCCAAGTCGGACGCGGTGACAACCCCGGAGAAGGCCGATGAAATCCGGGCGGTGCTCGAGTACCGCGGCCGGCACCTGAAGGGGAAGGCGCGCACCCGCGGCGCGGCGCCGAACCCGCTGGGCGGGCGGATCTACGACCTGAACTGCGGGTGGCTCATGTACCGCTACGCGAAGCGGAAGAAGTGGTGCTACGGGTGCGGCCTGTACCAGAACTCCGAGGCCAAGTGCTGTCATCACAACATGGTTCCGGGCGAGACGGCGACGCGGTTCGTCCTGGCGTGTCTCCAACAACGGTTGCTGAACCCGTCCACGCTTGCCAAACTGAAGGCGCGGTTGCAGGAACTGGCGACCGCCGAGCAAGGTGCAGATCCGGCCCAGCGGCAAGCGGAAGCGGACAAGGCCGAACTCGCTGTCCTCCGGCGGAAGGTGCAGAAGGTCGGGGAGAACATGTCGTACGCGGAAACGCGCGAGGAGCGCGACGCGACGGCTGCGGTTTTCCGCGGGTTGAAAGAGCAAGAGGGGCGCCTCGAACAACGGCTCGCGGCGTACCGACTGGCTCCCCAACAAGGGGATGTTCAGCGGGAGGTTGAGGCCGCCCTCGGCGTTCTCGACCGGTTGACTGCTTCGGTGAGCCAGGGCACAACGGACTGGTCGGTCGTCAGCGACGCCTTCCGTCAGACGAATGCCAAGTTGTATCTCCGGTTTGCGGAGGTCGAGAACGGGCGTCGTAAGATCAACGTTCCGGCGGGCGGGGTGATGACGTTCGGTTCGACACCGCCGCCGGGGCCTTTGTACACGGGACCAACGGACCGGCCCATCATCCGTAAGATGTTGGCAGCCGGCGAGTCGGTCGCCGTGCTCCCGGAGTGCGTTACTCCGGGAGATTCCAATGCCGGCAAGAATGTGATGCGGTCAGCTAATGTGCAGCGGGGCACCAGGCGCTGCACCTGAC
>JAYTTN010000362.1:0-1607 GCA_043745295.1 Fimbriiglobus sp.
CCCCACGGGCGTGGGGGCGTGGTTCACCGGAGGCTCGTCCCGTAGCGGCTTCCACCGCCGGGAGTCTTTCATCCCGCTCATGCCGGGAGGCCGAAACGCGAGCGGGTCGGAACGGGGAATGATACCGAATCGCTTTGATGGGTAACGCCCTCCAATTCGGTGGAGGGCGTTGCCATGACTCGCATTCCGATTGTCGCACACCTGCCGCCGGACGAGATCGCCCGCCGGTACCGCACCTGCCCGGACGGGGCCGAGAAGACCCGCTGGCAGGTGCTGTGGCTGGTCACCCGCCCGGACGCCCCGATGTCCGCCGGCAAGGCGGCGGCGGCCGGCGGCCTCACCCCGTCGTGGGGCCGCACCCTCCTCCACCGGTGGAACGAACGCGGCCCGGACGGGTTGGCCGACGGCCGCCGGGGCAACGGGGCCGAACCGCTCCTCACCCCGGAGCGGCAGGCCGAACTGTACCAGGTCCTCCAGGCCGACCCGCCCGGCGGCAGCCTGTGGACCGGGCCGAAGGTGGCCCGGTACGTCCGCGACCGGTGGGGCGTCGATGTCGTTCCGCAGACCGGCTGGCGGTGGCTGGTGCGGCTCGGGTTCTCGCTCCGGGTACCGCGCCCGCGGCACCCCGAGGCGGCCACGGCCGAGCAGCAACGGGGGTGGGTTTGACCGGCTGGCCGCCACCGTCGCCGGGTTGAGGGCGGCCCACCCGGACGAGGTCGTCGAGGTGTGGGCCGAGGACGAGGCGCGGCTCGGCCTGAAGCCGATCGCCCGCCGGGTGTGGTCCCTCAAGGGGCAGCGCCCCCGCT
This sequence comes from Fimbriiglobus sp., assembly GCA_043745295.1. Taxonomy (GTDB): domain Bacteria; phylum Planctomycetota; class Planctomycetia; order Gemmatales; family Gemmataceae; genus JALHQU01. Next base: position 807 of record JAYTTN010000362.1, read on the forward strand.
CGAACGGGCAGTCCAAGTTCGAGTCGCCGTACGTGTTCGGGTTCGCCCACCCGGCCACCGGCCGCACCCGCACCCTGATCCTGCCGAAAGCGAACGCGGGCACGATGACCGCGGCCCTGGCCGACTTCGCCCGGTGGGCCGATCCGGACGGGCGGAAGGTGCTGGTGCTGATCGTGGACAACGCCGGCTGGCACATCGCCGGCAAGTTGGCGGTGCCGGCGAACGTGGTCCTGCACCACCTGCCCAGTTGCACCCCGGAGTTGCAACCGGTCGAGCCGCTGTGGCCGCTGGTGCGGGAGGCGCTGGCGAACAAGGCGTTCCCCACCCTGGCCGCCTCTGGAGGTGCCGCTCCGCGACCGACTGGCACGGCTGGCCGAGGACACGGCCACCGTGAAGGGGGCGGTCGGCTTCCACTGGGCCGTCGCCCTCGGGTAGTTACGGTTCAACGCGATTCGGTATGACGCCGGCGGCGAAGCAATGGATCTCCAGCCGCAGGAACGCCCGCAGCGCCAGCCCGATGTGGTTCCGCTGGGCCACCGCCGACCGGCACTGGCACCGCTCCACCCCGGTACACGGCTCGATCCCCCGGTGGTCGCTCTCGATGGCCCAGGAGAACTCGGCGAACTGCCGGCGGGTGAGCGCCGTCATGCCCAGGTCGTTGGTCGCCCAGTACGTGGTGTCGCCGTCTGGGGCGACGATCCCAAACACCCGGACCGACCCGAACCCCGGCAGCCACACCTCCGTACCCGTCGCCGCAATCGCCGTGTCCTTCGACGCCCGAGTGCCCTGGCGGTTCCGGTT
>JAYTTN010000363.1:0-1607 GCA_043745295.1 Fimbriiglobus sp.
GAGCGGGGGGCGTCAGCCCCCTGTTGTGGTCGAAATCCCCAGGGAACAGGGGGCTGACGCCCCCCCGCTCGCCTGAACCTGCCAAAATCAATTGCTGCACCCAGGACCAGGAACAAGACTAACCACAGAGACACAGAGGCACAGAGAAGAGGAGAAAGAAGGGTTTTCAAACTCTGTGTCTCTGTGGTTAGTCTTCCTTCGATCCCGTGAGTCGTCGCACCGCCTCGGCGTACTTGGCGGCGGTGTTCGCCACCACCTCGGCCGGCAACTCCGGCGGCGGACTGGACTTGTCCCAGTCGCTCGTTTCCAGCCAGTCCCGGAGGTATTGCTTGTCGAACGACGGCGGCGACCCGCCCGGCGTGTAGCTCTCCGCCGGCCAGAACCGCGAGCTGTCGGGCGTCAGCACTTCGTCGATCAGGATGAGTTCGCCCGACGGCAGCCGGCCCCATTCGAGCTTGGTGTCCGCGAGGAGGATCCCCTTCCCCTCCGCGTACTCGGCGGCGCGGCGGTACACGTCGAGCGTGCGGTCGCGCAGCTCCGTCGCCAGCTTCAGGCCCACGACCGTCGCCATCTCGTCGAACGACACGTTCTCGTCGTGGCCTTCCTCGGCTTTGGTGGCGGGCGTGAAGATCGGTTCGGGCAGCTTCGCGGCCTGTCGCAGTCCGGCCGGCAAGGACACACCGCACACAGCCCCCGTCGCCCGATACTCGTTCCATCCGGTGCCGAGGAGGTACCCCCGCGCCACGCACTCGAACGGCACCACGGCGGTCTTCCGAACCAGCATCGTGCGGCCGACCAGTTGCTCGCGGAACGGCTGGAACTCGGCTGGCAGGTCGGCCACATCGGTCGAGAGCAGGTGGTTCGGTACGCCGAGGAAGTCGAACCAGAACAGCGAGAGGCGGGTGAGCAATTCGCCCTTGCCGGGGATCGGCGTCGGCATCACCCAGTCGAACGCGCTGACGCGGTCGGTGGCGACGACGACCAGCCGGTCGCCCAGGTCGTACACGTCGCGGACCTTGCCCTCGCGGCGCGGGAACCCCGGAACGGCGGTGCGGAAGACCACGGCGGACATGGCACGGACTCCGAAGCGGGAGGCAGAGAGGGCTGTTGTATACCCGCCGAACTCCTCGCGCCGCCCGGCGAACCGCAAACACCCTACAACAGGCCGAAGACGGAGCGGAATCATCCGCCGGAGGGTTCATCATGCCGACGTTGACCGTGGACGGAGTCGGGGCGTTCGAGGTGCCGGCCGGCAAGCGGCTGGTGCTGGCGCTGACCGACGAGGCCGGGGTGGACCAACTGCACGCCTGCGGCGGCAACGCCCGATGTACCACCTGCCGGGTCGAGGTGGTGGCCGGCGAGCCGAGCAAGGTGACCGACGCGGAAAAGGCGGTGCTGGCGGCGAAGGGCGTCAGTGGCGTGCGACTGAGCTGCCAGATGACGTGCGACGCGGACCTGACCGTGAAGGCCATCAGCCGACTGGCCGGCAGTGGCCGCGCCGACGCCGGCAAGCGGCCGACCGACGCCCTCGCCCCGCCGCCGACGTTCGGTGCGTGAGAGGCCGTGTTCCTTCCGAGCCGGAAGCGTGAGCGACGGGTGTGTCCAGA
>JAYTTN010000364.1:0-22216 GCA_043745295.1 Fimbriiglobus sp.
CCCCTGGCTCGCGCGGCGGTATTACAAGACAGGGCAGCAGGTCATCGGACTCGGTAGGAGTTTCACGATGCCAGTTCAACATCGGGCCGATTGCGGCTCACGTGTTACCGGCTGCGGGCGACGGCGAGGTACAGGGCCGAGAGGTGCGACCAGCCGGAGGCGTCGGACAGCGTGTCGGCGGCGGCTTGCAGGTGCGGGATGGCGTCGGCGGCGTTCCCGGTGAACAGCAGGCTCATGCCCCGGTTGAAGGACGCGACCGGCGAATCCGGCAGCGCGGCCCACAACTTGACGGCCTCGGCGTGCTTCCCGGCCAGCCAGGCGGAGGCGGCCCGTTCGTTGACCGCCACGGCGTCGGTGCCGGCGGTCGCGTGGGCGTCGCCGAGGGCGCGGCCGATGCCGGCGGTCAGCGCGGAGGCGGGTTGCTTCTTCACCCACGCCCGCAGTTGCTGGAAGCCGGAAACCGGAGCCGTCGCGGTGGGGGCGAAGGCGATCAGGTCGTCGGCGTCCATCAACTCGGCCGCGTCGCGGACCCGCTGCGGGAACTGGCCGGCGGCCATCGGCACGGCCGGGCTGCCGGCGGCGGTTTGGACGAAACTCGCCCATTCCGGCGGCAGGGTGGTCGGCTGTCCGCCGACGCCGAGCAGCTTCGCGGCGGCGGTGGCTTCGGTGTACGCGGTGCGCGGGTCCGTGCGGAACCCGGTCATCACTTCGTAGGGTTCGACTTCGCGTTCGCCGGCGTCGGCGACCGGGGCGGACAGCTTGGCCGCGATCATCCGGTCGGTCAGTTCGGCGAGCGACGGCTGGCGGATGGAACGGGTCATGGCGACGGCCTCGGGCGTGGGACTCAGGCGAGTTCTACACCCGGAACGAGGGCACCGGCCAGACTTGCGCGGGGAAAATGGGGGAGTGGCGAAGCGGGACCGGTTCCCGGAGCAGCGTATCCTTTTGTTAGCCCCCGATCACATCTTCGGATCCTCGGCCTTCTTCTCCGGCGGGTCTTTCGGCGGCGGAGCCGGGGCCGGGGTCTGCGGGAAGGCCAGCCGCACGGGGAACTTCTGGAGAACCCCGCCGAAATCCCCGGCTTTGCCGGTCAGCAACTGCGCGAGAACCCCCAACTTGCCCCGGAGCGACAGATCGGGTTCGGCCGGGGCCACTTGCGCCAGTTGCCCCGTCAGAGCGCCTTCCGCCAGTTTGCCGAACGCCTGGACGTGGCGAATGGCCGCGTCCGCCGACTTCGTGCGGAGGGGCAGCGGCCGGGCGGCACTCAGCGCCAGCGTGACGAGGTCTTCCTGGGACGCCTTCGTCCCGATCCGCGCGACGGCGTCGATGGCCGAGTCGGCGGTGGCGTCGTTGCGGAGGGCGGCTCGCAGTTCGGCCTCGGCCGGGCGGATGTCGTAGCCGGGCAGTTCGCCGAGGGCCATGCGGCGGAGCAGGTCGGCGGCCACCTTCGCCGAGTCCAGCCGTTCGGCCGGATCGCGGGGCTTCTGGGCCGGGTTCTGGATGGCCTGCTCGATGTCGGCTTTCAAGTATTCCGGGGCGAACGGTTCGGGCAGAACGCGCACCGACTTCAGCCGCTTCACCTGGGCGGCCAGCTTCCCCTCCACGTCGGCGTCGCGGTTGTAGTCGAGGGGCAGCGCCAGCCGCGACGGAACTACCCGGTCCTGGATGCGGCGGAGCTTCTCCTTCTGATCGACGGACAGCTTGGCGTCGAGTTGTTCCAGCAGCCGGAGCAGGTTGCCGAGGTCGGGGATGTCGGCGGCGGCCGGGGCCAGTTCGCGGCGGGCGAGCAGGTTGCGGGTGGCCTGCTCGACTCGTTCCAGGGTGCGGGGGGCGGTGTCCGGCGTGGCCTCGAACTCGGCGGCCAGCCCGGCCAGCACCAGTTGAGGCAGCCGGAGGGCGAGGCGGTCGGCGAGGTCCGGGTTGGTCGGCAGGTCGGCGGCTTCGACGAGCCGCTTCAGCCGGGAGAGGCGGAGGTCGAACAGGCTGTTGCTCGGCGGCTGTGGGAAGCCGGCCTTCATCGACTCCGTCCGGTCGGCGTTACTCGGCCCGATCATGCCCCGGTCGCGGACGAACACGGTGTTCCGCTTGGCCTCGTCGCGGTCCTTGTCCGGCTTGTCCGGGTTGAAGGCGTAGGGCGGCGGGATGACGATCTGGAGGGCTTTGCTGCCCTCGAACCCGGTGGCCGCCTGGATCACGCCGTCGTCGGTGGCGGCGACCACGTTCGCCAGCCGCAGCAGCAGGATTTCCAGCGGCAGCGACCGGGGCTTGTCGGACGAGGCGACGACGAACACCGGCCGGCGGGCGGCGTTGGTGTCGGCGATCACCTGCGTCAGGGTGTCGGCCAGCAGCGGGTCGGCGACGTGCCGGTCCACGACGATCAGGTCGTAATCGCTGGCCTTGCTCAGGCGGGCGACCAGTTGCCGGCCGGACGCGAACCGCTCGGCGGCGAACCCGGCGGCGCGGAACAGCTGCGCCAGCCCTTCGCCGCGGACGGGGTTCGTGTCGGCGATCAGCGCGCGGCCGAGGGTGCCGGCCCCGGACCCGTCCGAGTCCGCGCCCAGCGCCTGGCGGAGGATCTCCACCACCCGCGCCGTCTTGCCGTGCGTCGGCGGGCCGGGCTGGCGGACGAGGGCGACGGCGGCGGCGAACTGCACGCGGGGGTCGTCGTAACTCAGCGCCCGAACGAACGGGGAGGCGGAATCGGAATCGGCGGGCGCGGCCGGGGCGGTGGCCGCGTCCTTGTGCGCGCGGTCGCCGAGGGCTTGAAGCAATCCCAGCACGAGCGCGGTGCGCTTGTCGGCCAGGGCGGTTTCGAGCAGGTCCGTCAGCAGCGGCGCGGGGGCGGCGGCGAGGATTTGGTAGACGGCCGGTTCGCTCTTGCTCAGGTCGCCGAACTTGGCCCGCACGACGGCCCGCTCGGTGGCGAAGGCGGTGAACAGCCGCTGCGCCGGGCCGTGGGCCGGGTTCCGCACCAGCGCCCAGCGGAGGTACTTCAGGGCGTAGTACTCGTCCGCGACGGGACGGGGCACGTCCTGCGAGTTCAGTTGCAGGGCCGTCGAATCGTAGGTCCAGACCCGCACCAGCCCGCCGGGGGCGTCCATCGGGTCTTGCACGCGGTAAGTGGCCTTGCCGGCGGCGAGGGGTTCGGCGAGTGCGGTCAGGGCGTCTTCCGCCTTCGTCTTCGCGGCCGCCGGGCCGAACAGTTGCTCCAGCGTGGCCACGGCCGTGTCGCGGAGCAGCGACTTGCCGTCCGCCGGCGCGCTGGCGTGATACCACAGGAACGGCAGGATGTCGGTTTCCGGCGTCTTGACGAGGGCGAGAATGTCGCCCACGTCGCGGTCGCGGGAGGTGAGCGCGCCGAGAACCAGCACTCGCTCGGCGTCCGACAGGCCGTCCAGCGCGGCGACCTGGGCCGGCACCGTCTCGACGGGCATCTTCGGCAGCAGGGCGACGATGGCGGCTTGCAGTTCCGGCTTGTTGGTGGCGCGGAACGTCTTCAGCAACTCCGGCAGGGCGGCGACGCCGGCCAGCTTCAACTGCCCTTCGGCGTACTGGCGCTCCTCGCGGAAGGAGCCGAGCCGCTGCACGAGGTTGGCGAGGCGGCCGGGGTTGGCGAACGTCCGCTTGCTCGCCTCCTGGTGCCGCTTGATGACCGCCTCGACGGTGGCCTTGGCCCTGTCGTTCTCCGCCTTGTTGTCCGACCACTTCAGCACGTTCCGCAACCGCAGGTACGACGCCGCGCCGAACTTCGTCTCCACGTCCAGGAGTTGGGTGTCCGCCTTGGCCACGTCTTGCGGCAGGGTGGCGAGGAACTTGTCCAGCGCCTCGGCGGCGAGTTCGTAGTTGCCCGACGAGATCAGGTCGCGGGCCTCCTTGAACACGTCCGCGGGGGTTTTCGGCGGCGGGTCTTGGGCGAACGCCGGCGGGACCGCCGCGACGAGGACGACCAGGGCCAGGGTGGCGGCGCGACGTGTCACCGGGGCATCCTCCGACGGGTGGGGGCGGACGTGGGTCAACGGCGTCCCGCCACGGACTCAGCGGCGGGACGAATGGCGTCATTGTGCGCCCCGCCGCTACCGCAAGCAATCCTCTTCGCAGGCGACGAGGTCGGCGACCGTCTCCCGGCGACGGATCAGGCGGTGTGTACCGCCTGTGACGAGAACCTCGGCCGCCCGGCAGCGGGCGTTGTAGTTGCTGGCCATGCTCATGCCGTACGCGCCGGCGCTGAAGACCGCGAGCAAATCGCCCCGCTTCACCGCCGGCAGATTCCGCCCTTTCGCCAGGAAGTCCCCGGACTCGCACACCGGACCGACTACGTCTTGGGGTATTGTACCGGGGATGGCGGCCTCGAAGTCGTCCGGTTTCTCCGGCACCTCGGCCCCCGGCGTCACCGGCCAGATGCGGTGGAAGCTGTCGTACAGGGTCGGGCGGATGAGGTCGTTCATCGCCGCATCCTGGATGACGTAACGCTTGCCGCCAGTCTCCTTGTTGAACAGCACCGTGCTGACCAGGATGCCGGCGTTGCCGACGATGAACCGCCCCGGCTCCAGCACCAGTTGGCAGCCGGTCTCGCGCACGGCGGGCAGGATCACCTCCGCGAACGCCGACACCGGCAGCGCTTCCTGTTTGCGGTAGTGGATGCCGAACCCGCCGCCCATGTTCAGGACCGCGATCGGGTGCCCCTGTTTGCGGAGGGCCGCGATCAGGGTGACGGCCTTCTCGCAGCCCAGCTTGTACGGCTCGGCCTTGAGGATGGGCGATCCCAGGTGCATGTGTAGCCCGACGACGTTCAGCCCCGGATGCCCGACGACCTTCGCCGCCACTTCCAGCACGGTGTCGATGTCCAGGCCGAACTTCACCCCTTTCACGGAGGTGTCGGTCTTGACGTGCGTCTTCGGCGGCAGATCGGGGTTCACCCGGAGGGCGACGGCGGCCTTGCGGCCCATCCCCTGGGCCACCGCGCCGATGGCGTGCAGCTCCTCCTCGCTCTCCACGTCGAACAGGAACACGTCGTTGTCGAGGGCGAAGCGGATTTCGGCGTCCGTCTTGCCGACCCCGGCGAAGCAGACCTTCGCCCCCTTCGGCCCGGCCTTCAGCGCCTTGAAGTACTCGCCGCCACTGGTCACGTCGAACCCGGCCCCGTGTTCGCCCATCAGCCGGGCGATGCTCAGGTTGCCGTTCGCCTTGATGCTGTAGCAGAGGATCGGTTTCGCCTCGGCGAACGCGGTCTGAATCTGCTTCAGGTGGTGGAGCAGGGTGGCCTGACTGTACACGTACACGGGGGTGCCGTACCGGGCGGCGATCTCCGGGACGGGCACGTCCTCGCAGAACAGGGTGCGGTCGCGGTACTGGAAGTGATCCATGACGGTGGGCGGGTCCGAATAGTGGGAACGAAGTGCGGTTATCATACGGCCGGCGTGACGTGGTAGCGATGGTCGCGGGCGAGCAGCATGATTTGATTCCCCGGCCGGTCCACGATCACCGCGAAGTTGCTCAGCACGTCCCGACCGAGAATGCACAGGTCCAGGGAGATCGGATCCGTGAAGGCGTAGTAGATTCCGTTCACCGGTGCCCACTGGCCGTCAATGGCTTGCATGCGGATTTTCGTCGCGACGAGAATCGTCGCGCTCGTTCCCCCGACCCCCGTGAGATACGTTCCGTCGCTCGGTTCCGGGTCCAGTTGGAGCGCGTCCAGTACGTCGCAGGTGAAGACGGAGCGCTCGGCACCGGTATCCAACAAGAACGAGGCCGCCACCCAATTCCCGTCGCGGGTGCGGATCTCGGCTTCGACTCGCGGAGTCACGCCGCCCGACTCCGACCAGTGCCATTCGCCGTGGATCATCGTGCTCCGATTCCCTCCGCTCGCGGCCGAAGGTAGATCGCGAACTGGCAACCGGCTTCATCCGGGTGTGCCACCACCGACCGCGCCCGGACTTCGACCGGGTCTGGGCCGGCGAACACCTCGCCACCGGCGATGCAGATGTGTTGCCCGCGATACTTCACGAACAACTCCTGGCCGTGCGAATCGTACCAGGCGGCGTTCCGCCGGAACGTCTCGAAACGCCGTTGCTCCTCCGGTGACGACGCGACGAGCGGAAGCAAGACGGCATCCGGCAACTTCGACTTCCCGACGACGCGAATCATGGCCGGTCTCCGGTGAACGTTCACCCGAAAAATTGTACCGCGCCGTTACGCTCACCGCTTCCCCAGGACGCCATCGATGACCCAACAGCCGCGGGCGTGCGTTGCCCTCCGGTCAGTCGTCGGCGGCCAGTTCCTTCCGCCAGTCTTCGGCTGTCGCTTCCGCGCCGGGTTGGTTCATCCAGGTGAAGACGGCGTCGAACACGTCTTCCAACTCCGGGGCCGACGCGAACGAGCGAACCTTCAGCCGCGTTCCGCACGACGGGCACGCGGCATAGATGGCGAACGGCGACACGCCGAACGACCGCAGTGCGTCACGGTTCGGTTGACCGGGAACGAGCCGATGGCGTCCAGAATATCCATCGACTTCTCCGCGACGGCAGCTGGTGAACCGCCCCCGCATTGTACCACTCCCCGGCCGCGATACACTTCCCTCATGTTCACCGGACTCGTGCAGACCCTCGGCCGCGTGCGGGCCGCCGAAGACGACGGCAGCGGCGGACGGACGCTCCGCGTAGCCGAACCCGCCGTCGCGCCGCAGCTCGCCCTCGGCGAGAGCGTGGCCGTCAACGGCGTCTGCCTGACGGTGATCGCGCACGACGCGGAGGCGTTCGACTTCCAGGTCGGGCCGGAAACGGTAAACCGCACCGTCCTCGGAACCGTAGCGGTTGGCGACCGGGTGAACCTGGAACGCTCCTTGCGGGTCGGGGACGCCATCGGCGGGCACTTCGTCACCGGGCACGTCGATACCGTCGGGCGGATCGCCGCGCGGGAGACGGCCGGCGAGTGGGAGACCGTCTGGTTCGAGTTCGACCCGGAGTACGGCGACCTGCTCGTGAACAAAGGCTCCATCGCCGTGGACGGTATCAGCCTGACCGTCGTGGACGCGGAGGCGGGGCGGTTCAGCGTCATGCTCATCCCGCACACGCTGACTCACACCACGCTCGGCACGAAGACCGTCGGCGACCGCGTGAACCTCGAATTCGACCTGCTGGCGAAGCACGTCAAAAAGCTGCTCGCGGGGCGACTGGGGTAAGAATTCCGGGCGAGCGGGGGGCGTCAGCCCCCTGTTTCCGCCGTTACAACCGGGGGCTGACGCCCCCCACTCGCCAAGACAGGAAGCCGCTCCCTCGCGGTCGCGGCTCGTTGAAAATGGCCAAGAAGACCACCGAAATCCCGATGATGCCCGAAGGCGCGGACCCCACCGCGCCGGCGGCCGCGCCAGCCAAGTCGGCTTCGCCGCCGGTCGATCTGGAGTTGCACACCGGCGGGCAGTCGCCCCGTCAGACGCTGTCGTACATCCGCGGGCTGCTGACCGGCCACGGCATCATCCCGAAGAACAAGCTCGGCCAGAACTTCCTGACCGACTTGAACATGCTCGATCTGGTGGTACGGGCCGGCGAGCTGACCAAAGCCGACTCGGTCCTGGAAGTGGGCACCGGCACGGGGACGCTGACCGGGCTTCTCGCGGCGAAAGCCGGGGCCGTGTACACGGTGGAGATCGACGCGAACTTCCACCGCATGGCCAAGGGCGTCCTCGGTCCTCGGCCGCACATCGACATGTATTTGGGCGACATTCTCGCGGGCAAGAACGTCCTCAACCCGGAGGTGCTGGCGGGGTGGGACGCGCTGACCGCCCGCACCGGCTGCACCCGCCGCAAGCTGGTCGCCAACCTGCCCTACGCGGTCGCCACGCCGATCATCACGAACCTGCTCATCGCCGGCGTGCCCATCGAGCGGATGGTGGTGATGGTGCAGTGGGAGATCGCCGAGCGGTTGCGGGCGGTGCCCGGCACGAAGGACTACAACTCGCTGAGCGTGCTGGTGCAGAGCGTGGCCGACGTGGAGACGATCCGCAAGGTCGGGCCGACGAACTTCCACCCCCGCCCGAAAGTGGACTCGGCCATCGTGCGAGTCACGCCGAACGCGGCCAAGCGGGCGCGGGTCGGGGACGTGAAGAAGTTCCGCGAGTTCCTGCGGGACTTGTACACGCTCCGGCGGAAGAACCTGCGGTCGGTGCTGTCCGGCTGGCCGCGCGGCAAGTCCGACAAGGCCGCGGTGGACGCGATGCTGGTGGCGCTGGGCATCGACGGGAACATCCGCGCCGAGATGCTGGACATCGAGACGCACCTGCGGCTGTGCGAGGTGTTCGGATGATCGAATTCTTGGCGAGCGGGGGGTGTAAGCCCCCTGTTCGTCGAACAGGTACCAGTAACCGTTAACAGGGTCCAACCCTGGAAAATTCCAGTCGCTTCTTGAACCGGAGTGCTGAAAAACGGTCGGCTTGGACACTTTTCCAGCGATCGGCGGGCGAAAATCCCCTTGAAAAGCGCTGTTTCACCCCGCGAACGGTTACTGGCACCCAAAGAAACAGGGGGCTTACACCCCCCGCTCGCCAATAAGTCGATCATCCGGGCATGCCTCAGCGGTCCATCACCGTCACCTTGGTCCGCTCGCCGTCGGTCACGTTCACCTTCGAGTGGTAGACGGCCTTGCCGTCGCCGTGGCCGACGTACAGGTGCCAGTCGCCGGCCGGCAGCTTGGCGTCGAACTGGCCGTACCCGTCGGCCGTGGCGTACTCGCGGGCGGCCAGATCCTTCGCGTTCACGAACACCAGCTTCGCGTTGGCGATGGGCGTCTCCTTGTCGTTCTTCACCACGTCGCCGGTCAGCGTGCCGCCGCTGACAGTGTGCTTCAGCGAGGTCGTCATCGCGTTCGGGCGGAAGTTCGACGGGGCCGGGGCCGGCTGGCGCGGCTTGGACACGTCGTCGCCCGGCATCCGCTTCGGCATCGGCATCGGCACGTTCGCCGGCGGGATGGTACCGGGGGTGCCCGAGTCGCGATACTGGTCCACCGTCGGGCCGACGGGTTGCAACCCGGTGGTGGTACGGCGGATCGGCCCGTAGTGCGTCGTCGTGTACTTCGGCCGTTCCTCGATCACGATCCGCTCCATCTGCACCGGCACCATGCGGACCCGCTCGACGGCCTTCATCACCGTCTCGGTGTAGTCCCGGCGGACCTGCGAGGTCCGGCACGGCACCTGGACCTGCTGGCACTGGCCGCACTCGTCGAGGCTGTAGCTGGTGCGGTAGGTGGTGACAGGCTCGTAGTAGTAGCTGCGGACCTGGACCGGCACGTCCTCCGTATACTTCTCGGCTCGCATCACCGTCACGGGGACGGAGTAGCTGGTCCGCTCGTACTCGACCTGGGTTTCGGCGCGTGGGGCCGGGGCGGCCGGCGGCCGCTGGGCGACGCGCGGACGGCAGTCCCAACAGCCGGTGAGGAACACGTTGTTCCAGCCGGCGAAGGACGGCGTGGCGGTGGCAGTGAGGCCGAGGACGGCCAGGAGGGCGGTGCGGGGGGACATCATGAGGATTCTCCGGTGCGGGGTCGGTCTCCCGGTGCGAAGTTTGGTAATCTTTACACTAGGGCGATTGGCGAAAGGCACAAACGAGATCGGCCTGGAGCGATTCCATCGGATTCGCCGTCGCCGGCGTAATCGTCAAAATTCGCCCATCCTTCACCCTTTCGCCAGTGTCTCGACGGGGTTCGCGGTCGAACACGGCCATCGAGAACACTTGCATCCTACGTCAGGGGAACTTGATAGAATAACGAAAAATCCCAAAGAGGCGACGAAATGTCCGCCACCGTTCGCGCCCCGCTTCGCCAGATTGCCCACGGTCGCAGCGGGGACAAAGGGAACCACTCCAACGTGGCCGTGATCGCCTACACGCCGGCCGGCTTCGTCTGGCTCCGCGCGCATCTCACGGCCGAGGTCGTGGCGGCATACTTCGCCCCGCTGGGCGCGTCGCGGGTGCAGCGGTTCGAGGCGGCGAACGTCCTCGGCTTCAACTTCCTGCTCTACGACGCGCTGGCCGGCGGCGCAAGCCGGAGCCTGCGGAGCGACACGCAGGGGAAAAGCTACGCCCTGGCGCTGCTGGAGATGGAAGTCGAGTTGCCGGCCGACTTCGCGGAGTTGGTGCGACCGGGATTGTAGTGGCTGATTTTGTTAGCCCGCCGCGCGAGCAAGGGCCAAGCCGCCTCGGCGGTACAGCGGAGACGGTGACACCGCACCAGCCAACGGCCCTTGCTCGCGCGGCGGGCTAACCAGGGGATGCACCCAGAAGCCCATTCAGCCTCGGAGGGACAGCGAGACTTCGCGGTTGCCGTCGATGGTCAGCCGCAGGTTCCCGCTCAGGATGCCGGCGCAGCCGAGGACCCGCGGCTCCTCCATCGGTCGCGTGGACCGCCGCACCCACCGGTCGAACCAGCGGACCAGTCGCGACGGCTGTGTGGCATTCGGGTCGTAGTAGAAGCACGGGATCACGCGGGTGTCGGCCGCCAATCGCAGTCGAAGTGTTCCCCACCGGCCGTGCAGTTCGCCCTGAAAGCTGGTCCGCGTGGCGACCCACTCCGCCGCCTCGTCGAACCCGATGAGACGGTGCCGGCGGGCGAAGCGGATGGGCACGAGCGACACGTCCGACCCGGTATCGAGGATGAAGTCCGTCCGCTCCAAGACTGCCCGACTCCGATCGTGCGAGACCAGTGCGAGGTTGACTGCGGGCGGTACGACCTGACGAGTCCTGTCGGAGTGGGGATGTCTCGCCGCTCGAGGTAGCCGCGAATGATCGGATCGGTCGGGGCCATCGCACGGCAACCCTCGTGTGCTGAAAGAAAGTCGTCTGCGAATTCCCGGCTCGCAACTTTCAGAAGGACCAGAACCAGCGACGACGCGGCTTCCGGACGACCGAATCCCAGAGGATGGCACCCCACCGTCGCGGGTGGCGAACGAAGCTGATGCGGGCGTGTTGTTCGTCCGTCAGCGAGTCCAGCCACGGGACGAAGTCATCCACGTCGGCGGCGTGCAGGAGTTCGATGTCCCCGTCCGGGGTCTCGTGGCACGCCACTTCCATGCCGCCGTACAGGAAGCTGAGCGTGTACTGCCGCTCCCACTCGCGGCGGTCGTCTTCCGGCGAGACGGGCACGTTCGCCAGGAATGCCGTCACCTCCGGCGGTACGGGGATGTCGTCCAGCCGGCGGCCGGTCAGCACGTCGGTGGTGGGGGTTGGTAGAATCGCGGTCGCCATTGAAATGCCTCCGCAACGGGTGGAGCGTTCCTCCCAGTGTATCACGCTCACCGCCGCAGGAACGCGGCCATCGCGTCGGCCATCGGGCGGGGGACGGTGTACTGCGGGTAGTGGCCGCACGGGGCGAACTCGACCCGCCGCACATCCGGCAGCATCCGCTCCAGTTCGGCTTCCAGCGGGCGCGGCACCAGGGCGTCGCGGTCGCCGCCGATCATCAGGACCGGTTGCCGGATGCCGCCGAGTTTCGGCCGCAGGTCCAACTTGTCGATCATCAACCCCCGCAGCGCCGCCGCGCGGATCGGCGTCTCCCCGCTGCACTCGATCAGGAAGCGGAACACCTCGTCCGGGCAGCCGACGAACTGCCGCTTCTCGAACTTCTCCATCACCCGGTTGCGGATCGGCAGTTGGCTCATCCGCCCGCCCCAGTACCGCGCCAGCCGGGCCAGCCCGCGCTCGATGCGGAGGAACGGCCGGCGGGGGAAGCCGCCTTGCAGCACCACCCGGCGGAACCGGTCCGGATACCGGGCGACGGCCGACAGCGTGACCGTCGAGCCGAACGAAGAGCCTTGCACGTCGGCGGCGTCGAGGTTCAGGTGGTCCAGCAGCGCGACCAGATCGTCGCCGAAGTGGTGGTGGCGGTACATGCCGAGGACGGCGTCGTCGTCGAGGCCGTTGGCCAGCTCGTAGCCGACGCAGCGGAAGCCGCGGTCCGCCAGCGCCGCCATCTGCATGGCGAACGAGCGGGCGGTGTCGCACATGCCGTGGACGAACACCACCGTCGGCCCGCTCCCCCACGTCCGGTACCGCAGCCGGTAGCGGCCGGTGTGGAAGGCGTGCGGCACGGCCTCGGCGTGGAAGCGGGCGACGGCGGCGTGCAAGTCTTCGACGGTCGGGTGCGGGTTGGGCGTCATGGCGGGGATTCTTCGGGATGTCGAGAAACGAAAACAGGGGGCTTACGCCCCCCGCTCGCCCGGTTCGGAATGCCGCGCCCGCGCGGTCGCGGCTCGTCGGCAATGCCGCTCCCTCGCGGTTGCGGCCCGGAGCGCGATCAGTGGTCGCGGCGGCGGCCGTGGCCCTGGTGCGGGGCCGGGCCGTTGATCTGCACCTGCGCCTCCTGGTGCAGCTTGAACCCGGTGCCGGCCGGGATCAGGTGGCCGAGGATGACGTTCTCCTTCAGGCCGACCAGGTAGTCCACCTTGCTGGCCAGGGCCGCTTCGGTCAGCACCTTCGTCGTCTCCTGGAAGCTGGCCGCGCTGATGAAGCTGTCCGACTGCACGGCCGCCTTGGTGATGCCGAGCAGCTGCACCTCCATGTCGGCCGGGGTGGGCGTCTCGAAGGTGGGCAGGTCCTTCTTCTTGGTGCCGGTCAGGCTGGCCCGCTCCTCGTCGAACGCCTCCCGCGACAGCACCTGCCCGGCGTAGAAGCCGGACGCGCCGGGGTTCACCACCTTCACGCAGTCCTCGACGTGCTGGCGGTTGATGTCCTCGAAGGTGAACTTGTCCAGCACCAGGCCGGGCAGCAGCTTGGTGTCGCCGGCCGTCGTCACCTTCACCTTGCGGAGCATCTGCGAGACGATCACCTCGATGTGCTTGTCGTCGATGTCCACCCGCTGGAGGCGGTACACGGCCTGCACCTCGCGGACCATGTAGTCCTGCACCGCCTCGATGCCCCGCACGCGGAGGATGTCGTGCGGCACCAGCGGGCCGTACACCAGCGGGTCGCCCACCTTGACGTACTCGCCGGGGGTGACGCGGAGCTGGGCCCCGGCGGGGACGGCGTGTTCCCGCTCCTCGCCGGTCTCCTTGCCGTCGTCCGTCACCGGCTGCACCCAGATGATCCGCTTGCCCCGCTTGCGGTCCCCCTGGCGGACGCGGCCGGACACCTCGGCCATGACGGCCGGGTTGCGGGGGCGGCGGGCCTCGAACAGCTCCGTCACCCGCGGCAGGCCGCCGGTGATGTCCTGCGTCTTGGACTGCTCGCGGGTGGTCTTGGCCAGCAGGGTGCCGGCCGTCACCGTCTCGCCGTCCTTCACCGTCACGTTCGCCCGCTCGGGGATGAAGTACGCGCGGAGCAGGGTGCCCTTGGCGTCCTCGATCCGCACCTGCGGGTGCATGTCCCCCTTGTGCTCCATGATGGTGTACTGCATGATGCCGGCGCTGTTCTGCTCGCGGCGGACGGTGACGCCCTCCTTCATGTCCTCGAAGCGGACCTTGCCGGCCTCCTCGCAGATGATCGGGATGGCGCTCGGGTCCCAGTTGCACAGGAGCGTGTTCGGCTCCACCGTCTGGCCGTCCTCGACCTTCAGCTCGGACCCGTTCGGCACCGAGTACCGCTCGATGATCTCGCGGTCCTTCGCCCGCAGGACGAGGATCTCGCCCGTCCGCGCGAGGGCGATCTTCTGCCCGTGCTCGTTGGTCACGACGGTGATCCGCTCGAGCGCCACGACGCCGCCCTTGCGGCACTTGTACTCGGTCTCGACGTTGGCGATCTGGCCGATGCCGCCGAGGTGGAACGTCCGCATCGTCAGCTGCGTGCCCGGCTCGCCGATGCTCTGGGCGGCGATGATGCCGACCGCCATGCCCTCCTCGACCAGCGCCCCGGTGGACAGGTCCATGCCGTAGCACTGGCGGCACACGCCCAGGCTGGCCTGGCACGTCAGCGGGCTGCGGACCGTCACCTTGTCGATCCCCAGCCGCTCCAGCAGGCGGGCCTTCTCCGGGGACATCATCTCGTTCTCCTCGACCATCGGCTCGCCCGTCTGCGGGTGCGGGATGGTGTTCCGCGACACCCGCCCGCGGATGGCGTCGTACAGCGGGCGGTCGATCTCCTGCCCCTTGTACATGATGCCCTTCGTCACCCCCTGCGTGGTGCCGCAGTCGTACATGGTGATGACCACGTTCTGCGCCACGTCGGCCAGCTTGCGGGTGAGGTACCCGGAGTCGGCCGTCTTCAGCGCCGTGTCGGCCAGCCCCTTCCGCGCGCCGTGCGTGCTGCTGAAGTACTCCAGCACCGTCAGCCCTTCGCGGAAGTTGGACTTGATCGGCGTCTCGATGATCTCGCCCGACGGCTTCGACATGAGGCCCCGCAGCCCGGCCAGCTGGCGGATCTGCTCGACGCCGCCGCGGGCACCGGAGATGGCCATCAGGTAGATCGGGTTCAGGTACGGCACCACGCGGCCGGTGTCGTCCGCCCGGCGGTCCTGCGCCAGCTCGATCATGAGCTGCTTGGTGATCATCTCGCGGGCCTTGTTCCACGCCTCGATGGTCTTGTTGTACCGCTCGTCGTTGGCGATGGTGCCCCGCTCGTACTGCTTCCGCAGCTTCTCGACTTCCTTCTCCTTCTCCCGCAGGATGGCGTCCTTCCCCTCCGGCGTCTTCAGGTCCGAGCTGGCGAAGCTGAGGCCCGACTTGGTGGACTCCTTGAACCCGATCTCCTTCATCCGGTCGAGCAGGCTGATGGTCTCGCGGCGGCCGAGCAGCTGGTAGCAGTCGGCGATGATGCGGCTCAGGTACTTGCTGCCCAGGGCCAGGTCGTAGAAGGCCATCTTCGGGTGCAGGATGTCGTTGAAGATGACCCGCCCGACGGTCGTGCGGACCAGCCCGTTCGCCTTGCGGGGGATCTCCTCCGGCTTGGACTGGCCGCGCTCGTCCTTCACCTCGGAGATGACCGGCTTCTCCAGCGGCAGCCGCACCTGGACGCGGGCGTGGATGCCCAGCTTGCCCTCGGCGTAGGCCTGGAACAGCTCGCCGGGGCTGTGGAACAGCATGCCCTCGCCGGCCTCCACCTTCTCGCCCTCCTCGCCCCGGCTGGCGGTCAGCCAGTAGCAGCCCATCACGATGTCCTGCGACGGCGTGATGATCGGGTTGCCGTTGGCCGGGCTGAAGATGTTGTTGGTGGACATCATCAGGACGTAGGCCTCCACCTGGGCCTCGATGGACAGCGGCAGGTGGACGGCCATCTGGTCGCCGTCGAAGTCGGCGTTGAACCCCTTGCACACCAGCGGGTGGATGCGGATGGCGTTGCCTTCGATCAGCACCGGCTCGAACGCCTGGATGCCCATGCGGTGCAGGGTCGGCGCGCGGTTCAGGAGGACCGGGTGCGAACGGGTCACCTCTTCCAGGATGTCCCACACCACGTCGTCCTTCCGCTCCAGCATCTTCTTGGCCGACTTGATGGTGTCGGCGTGGCCCAGCTCCTTCAGCCGGCGGATGATGAACGGCTGGAACAGCTCGAGCGCGATCTTCTTCGGCAGGCCGCACTGGTGCAGCTTCAGGTCCGGGCCGACGACGATGACCGACCGGGCCGAGTAGTCCACCCGCTTGCCCAGCAGGTTCTCGCGGAACCGCCCCTGCTTGCCCTTGATCATGTCCGTCAGGGACTTGAGCGGGCGGTTGCTGCTGCCCAGCACCGGCCGCTTGCACCGGTTGTTGTCGAACAGCGCGTCCACGCTCTGCTGGAGCATCCGCTTCTCGTTGCGGATGATGACCTCGGGCGCGTTCAGGTCCACCAGCTTCTTCAGCCGGTTGTTGCGGTTGATGATGCGGCGGTACAGGTCGTTCAGGTCGGACGTGGCGAAGTTGCCGCTGTCCAGCAGCACCAGCGGCCGCAGGTCCGGCGGGATGACGGGGATGCACTCCAGCACCATCCACTCCGGCTTGTTGTTGCTGTCGCGGAGGGCCTCGATGGTCTTCAGCCGCTTGACCAGCTCCTTCAGCCGCTGCTTGGACGCCTTGTCGCCGCGGGCCAGCTCCTTCTCCAGCCGGGCGCGGAGGTCGCGGGCCAGTTCGACCAGGTTCAGCTTCTCCAGCAGCTTGCGGATGGCCTCCGCCCCCATGTCCACCTCGAACACCTCGCCGTGCTCCTCGCGGAGCTTCTTGAACTCGTCCTCGTTGAGCAGTTGCCGCTCCTTCAGGATCGGCTTGTCGCCCTGGCCGAGGACGCCCGGATCGACGACCACGTAGTCCTGGAAGTAGATGACCTTCTCCAGGCTGCTCGTCTTCATGTCCAGCAGGGTGCCCAGGCGGCTGGGCATGGCCTTGAAGAACCAGATGTGGACGACCGGGGCGGCGAGCTGGATGTGCCCCATCCGCTTGCGGCGGACGCGGCTGTGCGTCACCTTGACGCCGCAGCGGTCGCAGATCATGCCCTTGAACTTCATCCCGCGGTACTTGCCGCAGGTGCACTCCCAGTCCTTCTCCGGCCCGAAGATGCGCTCGCAGAACAGGCCGTCCTTCTCCGGCCGGTAGGTGCGGTAGTTGATCGTCTCCGGCTTCTTCACCTCGCCGAAGCTCCACGACTTGATGTCGTGCGGGCTGGCCAGGGAGATGCGGACCGCGCCGTAGTCGTTGATGCGGTCGTACTGGCCGGTCTCGGCGGCGGCGGCGGCCGCGGCGGCGGCGGAAGCGGTGGCGGTACTCATATTCTTTTCCCCTTCGGATGGGTTGTGTGTCGGTGGGAAAGTTCGGGTGGCCGGCGTCCGGGGACGGCCGGCACACGAGGCAAGAACGAGCGGTCGGCCATTTCGAGACGGCCGACCGCTCCAAGCTCACGACTCGACGCTTTACGTCCCCTTCTTCTCCAGCTGCATGTTCAGGCCGAGGCCGCGGATCTCGTGGGTCAGCACGTCGAAGCTGGCGGGGGTGCCGGCTTCGAGGGTGTTCTCCCCCTTCACCATGCTCTCGTAGATTTTCGTCCGGCCTTCCACGTCGTCCGACTTCACCGTCAGCAGTTCTTGCAGGATGTACGCGGCCCCGTAGGCCTCCAGCGCCCACACCTCCATCTCGCCGAACCGCTGGCCGCCGAACCGCGCCTTCCCGCCCAGCGGCTGCTGGGTGATGAGCGAGTACGGCCCGGTGGCGCGGGCGTGGACCTTGTCGTCCACCAGGTGGTGCAGCTTGAGCATGTACAGGTAGCCGACCGTCACCGGCTGGGTGAACCGCTCCCCGGTGCGGCCGTCGTACAGGATGCTCTTGCCGGTGTCGGACAGGCTGGCCTCCCGCAGGGCCGCCTTGATCTCGTCCTCGGTGGCCCCGTCGAACACCGGCGTGATGGCCTTGAAGCCGAGCTTGGCGGCGGCGTACCCCAGGTGGGTCTCCAGAATCTGGCCGACGTTCATCCGGCTCGGCACGCCGAGCGGGTTGAGGATGATGTCCACCGGGGTGCCGTCCTTCAGGAACGGCATGTCCTCTTCCTGGAGGACCTTCGAGATGACCCCTTTGTTCCCGTGCCGGCCGGCCATCTTGTCGCCGACGCTGATGACCCGCTTGGTGGCCACGTACACCTTCACCATCTGCTGCACGCCGCTGGGCAGCTCGTCGCCCCGCTTGAGCGAGTTCGACTTCCGCTCCTGCTCGTCGATGAAGAACTGGATCCGCTCCCAGTGGCGGGCGTAGATCTTGCCGGCCGCCTTCGCCTTCTCCGGCGTGCGGATGTCCAGCTCGTCCATCTTGAACAGCCGCGCCTGGTCGGCGACGATCCGGTCGTCCTTGTCGGCGCCGTAGGGCACCTTGTCCTTCGACTTCAGGTCCTTCTTCTCGACCACGTCGCCGAGGGCCTCGATGAACTCGCGGAACTGGCCGCCGATCTTCTCCGCGTACTCGGTCTCGATCCGCTTTTCTTCCTTGGCCAGATCCTTCTTCTCGTCCTCGGTCATGTTCGCCTTGCGGCTGAACCGCTGCGTCTGGATGACCACCCCCTCGACGCCCGACGGCACTTCCAGGCTGTCGTTCTTCACGTCCTCGCCGGCCCGCCCGAAGATGGCGTGCAGCAGCTTCTCCTCCGGCGTCAGTTCGCTCCGGGACTTCGGCGACACCTTGCCGACCAGGATGTCGCCGTGCTTGACGAACGTGCCCACCCGCACGACGCCGTAGTCGTCCAGGTTGGACAGCGCCTTGGGCGACACGTTCGGGATGTCGCGGGTGAACTCCTCCTTGCCCAGCTTCGTCTCGCGGATCTCGAGGTCGAACTCCTCGATGTGCAGCGACGTGTACGTGTCGTTCTGCACCAGCCGCTCGCTGATGATGATGGCGTCCTCGAAGTTGTACCCTTCCCAACTCATGAACGCGACCAGCACGTTCCGGCCGAGGGCCAACTCGCCCTGGTGGGTGGCCGCCCCGTCGGCCAGGATTTGCCCCTTCTTCACCTTCTGCCCCATGCGGACGATGGGCTTCTGGTTCAGGCACGTCCGCTCGTTCAGCCCGTGGTACTTCCGCAGCACGTACTCGCGGACGATCTTGTCCTTCTCCTCGATCTTGATCCGCTCGGCGTCGGCGTACACCACCACGCCGTCCTCGAGCGCCCGCACCAGCATCCCGCTGTGCCGGGCCACTTCCTTCTCCAGACCGGTGGCGACGATGGGCGGTTCGGTGACGAGCAGCGGCACCGCCTGCCGCTGCATGTTCGACCCCATCAGCGCGCGGTTGGCGTCGTCGTGCTCCAGGAACGGGATGAGGCCGGCGGACACCCCGACCATCTGCTTGGGCGACACGTCCAGGTAGTCGATCTTGTCGGCGTCGATGCCGGTCAGGTCGCCGGACGCGCGGCCGTTCACGCGGGGGGTGCTGATGCGGCCGTTCTCCACGTCCGTGTCGGCGGGGGCCAGCCGGAGCGTCGATTCCTCGTCCGCCCGCAGCTTCGTCACGCCGTCCTGGAGCTTGCCGGCCGTCACCTTGCGGTACGGGGTGATGAGGAACCCGTACTCGTCGATCTCGGCGAAGATGCTGAGCGACGAGATGAGGCCGATGTTCGTCCCTTCGGGGGTCTCGATGGGGCAGATGCGGCCGTAGTGCGAGATATGCACGTCGCGCACCTCGAACCCGGCCCGCTTGCGGTTCAGGCCCCCTGGTCCGAGGGCCGACAGCCGCCGCTCGTGCGTCAGCTGCGCGAGCGGGTTGGTCTGGTCCACCACCTGGCTCAGTTCCGACCGGCCGAAGAAGTACTCGATGGCGGCGCTGACCGACTTCGGGTTGATCAGGGTCCGGGGGGACATGTCCACCGGCTCCTTGATCGCCATCCGCTCCTGCACCGTGCGGCGGAGCTTCAGGAACCCTTTCCGCAGCTCGTCGGCGGCCAGTTCGTCGATGGTCCGCAGGCGGCGGTTGCCGAGGTGGTCGATGTCGTCGACGTGCCCGTTCCCGGCCCGCAGTTGCAGCAGGTACTTGATGGCGTTGACGAAGTCCACCGCGCGGAGGGTCATCTCCGTTTCCGGCACCGTCTGGTCGAACTTGCGGTTGATGCGGAACCGCCCGACGCGGCCGAGGCGGTAGCGGTTCGGGTCGGCGAACTTCTCGCGGAACAGGTCGCGGGCCTTCTCCAGCTGCGCCGGGTTGCCCGGCCGCAGCCGCTGGTAGATCTTCAAGAGCGCCTGCTCGTGCGACAGCACGTCGCTGCCTTCCTCGCCGATGGACTGGAGGATGATCGGATCCTTCGGCCACGGCAGGACCTCGAACTCCTTGATGTTCGCCAGGGCGATGCGGTCCATGTTGACGTTCGTGAACGGCTTGCCGGCGTCCACGTACACTTCGCCCGTCTCCGGATCGATCACGTCATCGACGGCGATGCACGGCAGGATGCCGTTGTCCGGTTCGCCGATCAGCTTCGGGCGGGTGGTCGGATCCTTCAACTTGACGGTGACGATCTCGGCGACGTGGAACTCGCGGATGAGGGCGGCCGTCTGGCTGTACATCGGGTCCATCGCCCGGAGCAGCGTCATGGCGCTGAACTTGCCGGACTGGTCGATGCGGACGCCGAACGTCTCCTTCTTGGTGACGTTGATCTCGATCCAGCTCCCCCGCTCCGGGATGACCCGGCACGAGTGCAGCTTCTTGTCCGCCTCCTCCTCGACGACGAAGTCCACGCCGGGGCTGCGGTGCAACTGGGACACCACCACCCGCTCGGCCCCGTTGATGATGAACTCGCCGCCGCCGATCATGATGGGCATGTCGCCCAGATACACTTCCTGCTCCTCGGACGTGCCGTCGGCCTTCTGCAGCCGTAGCCAGACGCGGAACGGGCGGCCGTAGGTGAGCCGCAGCTGGCGGCACTCGTCCGGGTCGTACCGCGGCTTGCCCAATTCGTACTTGACGTACGCCAGGCTGGTTTTCTTGTCGTAGCTTTCGATGGGAAAGATTTCTTGCAGCACGCCGTCCAGACCGGTGGCGGACCGCTTCTCCATCGGCACGTCGAGTTGCAGGAAGCGGGCGTAGGAGCGGGTCTGGATGTCGGTCAGCGACGGCACCGGGGAGGCGTCGCCGAACTGGTCGTACCGCCGCTCGGCGGTGGGGTAGATGATGCGGTTGGCCGGAATGGACATTGCGGGCAGCTCCTTCCCGGACGCGACGACACAGCCGCCGGACCGGTTGCCGCGGAATCGCGGCAACGGGGCTTGCGGTGGACGGGCGCGTGCGTTATTGGTTGGGGGAGGGGTGGGTGAGGCCGGCGCGGACGCAGTCCCGAACCGGACACGGGTGGCGTCCCGACGTTCGGCGGAGGGCCGAGCGGGAGGCGGGCGTGTCGGCCGGAAATGAGGGAGTGAGTCGGAAGGCAGTTCGGAGCAAGTGGGCGGCGCGCATTGTCACCACTGGCTTCGCGGACGGCGGCGTCGAGGCGGGAAACTCGACGGCACCGGGAATAGTTTTGCAATCCAATCAATACGAATAGTCCACCCGGATTCCGCAGTCAAGGGCAGGCTGCGAAATTCGGGTGAATTTTTCCGTACTGAGTTTGACAAGTTGATTGGGCACCCACAAGGGGTGCCCCTACCGACCGACTCGTAGGGGCACCCCTTGTGGGTGCCCTTCTTCACATCACGCCGGCTTGACGGTCACTTTCGCGCCGGCGTCTTCCAGCTTCTTCTTCACGTCCTCGGCGATCTTCTTGTCCACGCTCTCCTTGATCGACTTCGGCGCGCCTTCGACGGTCGCCTTGGCTTCAGCCAGACCCTGGCCGGTCAGTTCGCGGACCACCTTGATGATCTGAATCTTCTTGGTGACATCGAACCCGGCTTCGAGGATCACGTTGAACTCGGTCGGCTCGACCTTCGCCTCTTCCTTGGTGGCGATAGGCGGGGCCATCATCATCCCGCCACCGCCGGCGGCCGGCTCGATCTTGTACGTGTCTTTCAGGTAGCCTTTCAGTTCGGCGGCTTCGGCGAGGGTCAGTTTGGCGATCTTGTCGCCCAGTTCGGCCACGGCGCTCATGGTGAGTCCTTTGCGTTCGGAGGTTCGGGGTAGGGTCAGTGCCGGTGAAGCGGCCGGCGGGGCGTAATAGTGGTTCGGGTGTCGCGCCGTTCGCCTCACGCGGCCGGAGCGGGCGTCGCCTCGGCGTCGGCGGCCTCCGGTTTCTTGTCCTCGATGGCCTTGAGGATGCCGGCGATGTCCGAGCCGGGGCCGGCGAGGGCGGCGGCGAGGCTGGAGCCCGGCCCGAGGATGGCCGACAGCACGTCGCCGATGGCCTCCATGCGGGTCGGCAACGTTTTGGCGACGCCGAGGGCGACCGACTGGCCGTCGGCGACGGCCGTCTTCTCCTTCATCTTCTCCGGCGATTTCGGGTCTTTCTTGGTCGCCTTGACCGCCTCATCGACGGCGCTGGCGAGCGCCTTGATGCTGTCCGCGCCCCAGCAGACGAGGGTCGGGCCGACGCCGAAGTCGGCCGCCACGCCGAGTTCCCCGAAGACCTTCTTGGCGTAGCTGTTCTTCACCAGTTTGACGCGGACCTTCTTCTCGCGAAGGGTCTTGCGGAACTGGTACTCGGTGGCGGAGTCCACCTTCAGCGGCTCCAGCAGGACGTAGTCCGTCACGCCCTTGAAGTCGGCGCGGAGGGCGTCCAGTTCGAGTTGCTTGATCGCCTTGCTCATGGCCCGTTACTCTCTTGGCGAGCGGGGGGCGTCAGCCCCCTGTTTCCCCGCCACCCCAAGAGAGTAACGGGCCATGAGCAAGGCGATCAAGCAACTCGAACTGGACGCCCTCCGCGCCGACTTCAAGGGCGTGACG
>JAYTTN010000365.1:0-5830 GCA_043745295.1 Fimbriiglobus sp.
GTCGGCCGGGGCGGTTCACCAGCTCCCCGGCCGACCGGACGGCCCATTCCTCACTGGTGAACCCGATGGCCCGTACTTCACCGCCGCCGGCGGTTCCCACTTCCGTTGCCCACCTCGATTTTCCACTGGCCGCCGTCGGCGACCTCCCTCCGGACTTGCTCGCCGCGTTCAACGTGGCCGTGGATCAGGCGACGATGGCCGATCAAGTTGTTGCCACTGCCCGCATGGGCGGTGCCCCGCTGTTCCTCGCCAGCTTGCGGGGACTCCGCGCCGACGGCGACCCAGGCGGTACCCTCCGCCCGGTCCTGAACGAGTTGCTCCGCGCGGCGGACCCGGATCGGTCGTTCGGGGAAGGGTGCGCCCACCTCGCGGCCGTGGCCTTCGGCACGACGGTCGTTCTCGCCGTGCGGTCGGCCGTGGCGTGCGACGGTGGCCCGTGGGACCTGGAAACCCCGCTCACGGAGGACGACACCCGCGCCCACCTCGCGGCCGTGCTGGGACACGTCGGCCGGATCGTTCCTCCCGACCGTGGCGAGTTGCTCGCGGCATTACAGCGCGAGGCGGCACGCGCGGCCGGCAACCGCTCCGCCCTGGGGCGGGTGATAGGCACCGAACGACCGGCGAAGAGAACGCGGGGGAAGAAAGGAACCCCGGCCGTGGCCGATCCTCGCCGGACCATCCAGGCGATGTTGAAGGGGTTGAAGTCGAAAGGGGTCGTGACGAAAAGCGCCCTCATCGAACACGCCAGTTCGTCCGAAGGAAAAGACCTGCGCGAAGCCGTCGCCGCCGAGTTGAAGAAGCGACCGAAGAAGAAAGGGAGCGGTGAACCTCGAAGCCCCGCCGACGTGATTGCCGCCGCGATACAAGCCCTCTCCCGCGACTGAATCGCGCCACATCCGAGTTGTGGCGCGGGGATTTTTTCATGTCCCGTCCGCCCTGGGTTTCTCCGGGGTTCTCCCGTTCGACGCGCGCCGCAACTCGGAAATCCCCCGGATGTGGCGCGTGTGGCGGCATCCACGCGGGTAGGTACGGCACTCCCGCCGCGCCACTCACGAGGACCGTTCGCCATGTCCACCCTCACCGCCCCCGCCGAGAAGGGGGAGGCGCTCGCCGCCATCACCGTTGACCAACTCGAAGCCGAGCGGCTGACCAACTTGAGCGCGAAGACGCTGGAGCGCTACGCCCTCGCCGGCGAACCGGTCGGCCGGATCAAGGTCGGCCGCCGCGTGCTGTTCCTCCGCACCGCCCTCGAGAAGTGGCTGGCGTCCAAGCTGCCCGCCGCGAACTGAACCCATCCCACCCACCAACGGAACCGGCCGACCGCCCTGGCAAGGGAAGCGGTCGGCCGGTTCGGAGAAACCACACCCATGATACGCGCTCACCAAGCGCTGGCGGGAAAACGCCCACCGAACCCGCTGCGGACGCGGCGGATGGATGACGTGGTGGCCGAACCGGTGAACTGGTTGTGGCCCGCCCGGTTGCCGTTCGGGATGCTCACGCTGTTGGACGGCGACCCGGGGTTGGGGAAGTCCACCATCGCCATCGACTTCGCCGCGCGGCTGACCGCCGGCCGGCCGTTCCCCGGCATGAGTTCTCCGGTTCGACAGGCCGCCGTTGTCTTCCTCTGCGCTGAGGACAGCGCCGAACACGTCGTTCGCCCCCGACTCGAAGCGGCCGGCGCGGACCTCGCCCACTGTCACATCATTGACGGGATGCCGGACGGTGACACGACCCGCCCGGCGATCCTCCCGAACGACCTCCCGTTCGTCGAACGCCTTTGCTCGGAACACGGGGTGAAACTGCTCGTCGTCGATCCGCTCATGGCGTTCCTGTGTTCGCGCGTGGACACCCACAGCGACCACAGCGCCCGGCGAGCGCTGACCGCCTTGAAGCTGACGGCCGAGAAGACCGGCGCGGCCGTGCTGGCGCTGCGGCACCTGAACAAGCAGAGCGGCGGGCCGGCCCTGTATCGGGGCGGGGGGAGCATCGCCTTCACCGCGCAAGCCCGCGTCGTGCTGTCGGTGGGGAGGAACCCGAACCGGCCCGATGAGCGGCTGTTGGCCGTGTCGAAGTCGAACCTCGCCCCGACGCCGAAGGCGCTGGGGTACGACCTGGAAGCCGTGCCGGTCGGCCCGTGCGAGGTGTCGCGCGTGAAGTGGGGTGAGGCATCCGACCTGACCGCCGACGACATCGTGAGCCGCCCGGTCGGGAGCGGCGGGCCGACCGCCGACAAGCGCGACCGGGCGGAAGACTTTCTCCGAAGGGAGTTGGCCGCCGGCCCGGTGAGCGCGAAACAACTCGAAGGCCACGCCGACGCGGAAGACATCAGACGAGGAACGCTGAACAAGGCCGCCGACCGGCTCGGCGTGAGAAAGGCAAAGGAAGGGTTCGCCGGCGGTTGGGTGTGGTCGCTCCCCACGTCCGACACCGAAGATTCACTCCCCGAAGATCCACCGCCCCCCGTGCCGAGTGAATCTTCGGCCGAACGTCGGGAAACGGCGAAGATTCACGCCCCCGAACCGCCGAAGATTCACTCCGCTGGGAGCGGCGAATCTTCGGCCCCGCCGGTGCGGGTGGCCCCCAACGAACTGTTCCCGTTCGGCCACAACGTGCTTCCCCCCGGTCGCCGCGACGGGGAACGCGGCCTGATCGCAACGCCGTCCCCCGGTTCACCCCTCCCCGCGTTCCTGTCACCCCAGGGCGAACGGGAACGCGGGGAGAAGGACCGTGACGCCGAAGTGGCTCACTGAGCCACTGCCTCGAGTGCGAAACCCCCCGAGTTTCCGTGAACTTTTGCGTCGGGCAAGTCACGCCGAAGTGGCTCACTGAGCCACTTCCCCGGCTGCCGAAAAGCCTGTATTCTCAACCCGCCTTCGGGCCGGTGTCCGGCGCGGGTGGAATTGAGACGCCACCCCGCCGACGCTGCCCGGCCCGTCTCAACGAAGGAATCGCACATGGCCAGCCTGTCGAAGGACGCGAAGGGGAACGTCACCATTCAGTTCGTCGGCGGGGACAGGCACCGCCGGTCGATCCGCCTGGGGAAGATCAACGCGAAGACCGCGAACGAGGTGAAGTTGAAGGTGGAACACCTGAACGCCTTGCTCGCGACGAAGCTGCCGATGGACGCCGACACCGCCCGCTGGGTGGCCAACATCGGCGACGCGCTGGCCGCGAAGTTGGCGACCGTCGGGCTGGTTCCCGAACGGCCGAAGGCGGTTACGCTGGCCGGGTTGCTGGCGCTGTACGCCACCGAGAGGGAAGCCGGGAACAAACCGGGCACGAAGACGAACCACAGGACCATCTCGAACGACCTGACGCGGTTCTTCGCCCCGAACGCCGACGCGAAGGCGCTCACCGAGGGCGACGCTAGGCGGTTCCTCGAACACCTGCGGAAACGGGAACTGGCCTCGTACACCATTGCCCGCCGCATCCGCCGCGTGCGGTCGATCTTCGCGTTCGCGGTGAAGGCGAAGATCGTTCCCGCCGACCCGTTCGCCGAGTTGAAGGTGACGGCCTCGCTGCCGGAAGACCGGAAAGCCTACTTGCCGGTCGCCGACGCCGAGCGGTTGCTCGCCGCCGCGAACCCGACGCGGCGGACGATCACCGCGCTGGCCCGGTTCGCCGGCCTGCGGTGCCCGTCCGAAGTGTTCCGGCTGCGGTGGGAGGACGTGGACTTCGCCACCGGGCGGATGACCATCCCGAACGTGAAGACGGCCGGACAGACGGGGAAGGAATACCGCGTGTGCCCGATCTTCGGCGCGCTCCGCCCGCACCTCGAAGACGCTCACGAACTCGCGGGTCCGGGAACCGTCCACGTCGTGAGTGGTCCGTTAGGCGACCGCATTCGGGAGAAGATGGACGGGCCGAACGGGTCGAACGATGCGAACGTCGGCACGACGTTCCGGAAGCTCATCAAGCGGGCCGGCTTGACCCCGTGGCCGAGACTGTTCAACACCCTTCGCGCCAGTTGCGAGACCGACTTACTCGCGGGCGGGCTGAGCATCACCGCCGTGACGAACTGGTTGGGGCACTCCGCCGCCATCGCCGTGAAGCACTACGACCGCATCCCGGACGACCAGTGGACCCGCGCGACCGGTGCAGGGGCGGTGCAAAAACCGGTGCAGTCGGGAGCGGACACGAGCGGACGGCAAAAGACACAGCCGACGGAACCCCTGGAAATCCAAAGGTTTCGTCGGCTGGTGTCCTGTCCAGACGTATACAGTCCAGACAGTCAAATGACCCTGCGGGGATTCGAACCCCGGTCCATACCTTGAAAGGGTATTGTCCTAGGCCTCTAGACGACAGGGCCATGCGTTCGACATGGGCTTCCGCCAGGACAGACAGCATTTTTAAGGGCGCGGTTCGCACCCGTCAACCCGAGTCCGGGGAATTTGCCCCGCGCCGCCCACTCGCCGGGGTGCTACCCGGCCCGCACCGCCTCCAATCCCACCAGCGGCGCGCGGCAGGCGAAGTCGCGGCAGACGTACACCGTCACCTTCCCATCAACCATCGGTTTGCCTGCCAGCAGGGGCACCGACGCCGGGGCGGCCCCGGTCGCCGGGTCGTGGAAGGCGATCACCCGGTTCGGGCGGAACTGCCCGCGCAGGTGCGCCAGGACTGCCACCGTCGCCGGGTCGTCGGTCGTGCCGATGACGGCGATCTCGTCCACCGCCGCCAGGTGGAAGTCGAGCGCGATCAGCAGTTGCCCGGCGGCCATCGGCGACTCGGCGATGAGCGTGCGGTACGCCCTCAGCGTGCCCTCGGCGGCGGTTCGGTACGTCGGGTTGCCGGTCAACTTCGCCAGCCGCGCCAGGCCGGTGGCGGCCATCGCGTTCCCGCTCGGCACCGAGCCGTCCTGCAAGTCTTTGGTGCGCGCCAGCAACTGTTCGTGGTCGTCGGCGGTGAAGAAGAAGCCGCCGGCCGGGTCCGCGAAGTGCCGCAGCATCGTGTCGGCCAGTTCGCACGCGGCGGTGATGTGCCGGGCGTCGAAGGTGGCTTCGTAGACGCCGACGAGCGCGTCGATGAGGTGCGAGTAGTCTTCGAGGTAGCCGTTGAGTTTCGCCCCGACGCCGTCACCCCAGGTGCGGTACAGCCGGCCGTTCGCGTCGCGCAGGTTCGTCAGCAGGAACGCCGTAGCGCGCTCGGCCGCGTGAACGTATTCCGGCATCCCGAAGGCCGCGCCCGCCTGCGCGAACGCGGAGATCGTCAGCGCGTTCCACGCCGTCAGCACCTTCTCGTCCCGCCCCGGCCAGACCCGCTCGGCCCGCACGGCGTACAGTTTCGCCTTGATGTCGTCGAGCTTCGCGCGAAACTCTTCGGCACTCAGGCGGTTCAACTTGGCGTCCTGCTCGTCGGTGCGACTCCGGCACAGGATGTTGTGCCCTTCGAAGTTGCCGGCCGGTTTGGTGCCGAACACCGACCGCGCGAGGTGGGCCAGCTCCGGCCCCAGGACGGACTCGATTTCCTCCTCGGACCAGACGTAGAACTTGCCCTCCTCGCCCTCGCTGTCGGCGTCCAGGGTGGAGTAGAAGCCGCCGTCCGGGTGCGTCATCTCGGTGCGGAGGAAGTCGAGCGTCTCGCACGCGATTCGCCGGAAGAACGGGTCGCCGGTGAGCAGGAACGCCTCGGTGTACGCCGGCGGCAGCAGGGCGTTGTCGTACAGCATCTTCTCGAAGTGCGGCACCAGCCAGACGGCATCGACCGAGTACCGCGCGAACCCGCCGCCGATCTGGTCGCACAGCCCGCCGCGAGCCATTTTTTCGAGGGACAGGGTGGCCATTGTCAGGGCGGCCGACTTTTCCGAGCCGGAAGCGTGCGCGGCGGGGGTAGG
>JAYTTN010000366.1:0-22193 GCA_043745295.1 Fimbriiglobus sp.
TACCAACCACCGCCACGAAGCCGGCGGAAAGGGCCAATTGGCATAGTGCCATCGCCGCCAGCATAGATTCGCTGCCGTAGTGCATCTGGTCGAACAGCCACAGGATGTAGACGCGGTGGCCGGCCGGGTTCACCAGCTTCCCCGCGCTCACTTCGCCCAGCGCGAGCGCGGCGACGGCGACGGCGGCCGCGAAAAACGCCGGCGTCGTCAGCGGGGCGACGAGTCGGTGCCACGTTTGGGCGAACCCCCAGCCGTCCAGCCGCGCGGCGTCGAGCAGGTCGTCCGGGATCGCCCGCACCGCCGGCCACACGACCACGCAGGCGACGGGAAAGAACCGCAGCAGCGCCGCCCACCCCGCCGGCAGTGGAGTCGGCTGGTAGTACAGCAGCGACCACACCGGGCCGCGCGGCCAGACCACATCTTCCACGTCCATCAGCAGGGAAATGAACCGCTTCAACCCGAGACCGATCACCGGTCCCGGCGCGAGCAGCAGCAAGACGCAGAGCAGGAACAGCGCCGCGCGGAACCCGGCCGACCGCCGTGCCGCCCAGCAGCTTGCCCACGCCAGGAACGCCGTCAGCAGCCCGACCGCCGCCGCCGACGCCACGCTCCGGGCGATCACTCCCCGCTCGGAACTCCAGACTTTCCCCAGCTCGCCGAGGAGGAACGCCCACTCCGGTTCGCGGCCGGTTCCGCCGCCCGCCGCCTTCCAGACGAGCGCCGCCACCGGCACCACGGCGAAGATCGTGACGATTCCTGCGACAGTAAGGCGGAGCGTCCACGTTGCCGAAACGGACAGTGGAAGTTTCCGAACCGGCGACGTGTCTTGGGACGTGAAGTCGAACCGCGCGACCCGCCGGCCTAGCAGGAGTCCGACGCCCACCGCCGCCACCCAGACCGGCACGGCCGCCGCTACCGCCGCCGGCAGCCCGGCCCCGTCGATCACCATTTCGGTGTAGACTTCCTCCGCCGCCGACCGCACCATCATCATGTCGGACACGGCGATCTCGGTGAGCGGCTGCGCCGTCACCCACGCGCCGGCCAGCACGGCCGCCGTCAGCGACCGGGGCAGTAGCACTCGCCGGATGACCGCCCGCACGCCGCCCGTTTGAAGCGCGTCGTCTTCGAGATCGGCGTCGGTTCGCCGGACGGCCGCCGCCACCGCCCACGCCACCCACGGCACGGCCGCCGTCGCGTGAACCCAGACCGCCGGCAGCAGCCCCACCGCCCACGGCCGCCACGCCACTTCGCCGGGCGACAATCGTATCGGTGGCAGCCAACCGCCGAGGACCGTTTGCCAGGCCAGCGCGTACACCGGCAGCGGGACGAACGCGGCGAGGAGCAATCCGACCCGCGCGGCCGACCCGCCGAAACGCCCGGCCCACAGGCCGACGAACCAGCCCACCGGCACGGCCACCAGCACCGTCCCCGCACAGAGGATTGCCGTGTTCGCGGCGAGCGCGGCGAGCCGGTCGGCCTCCCGCCAGACGCCCCACCCGGCGGGGTTGGCGGCGAGTGCGACCACCGGTGTCAGCAGCGGCCCGACCAGCAGCACCGCCCAGGCGACGAGGATGCCGATGCGCACCGGGGAACTCCAGATGCCTTGCGAGCCGCGACCGCGAGGGGGTCAGGAATCTTGGGCGAGCGGGGGGCGTCAGCCCCCTGTTCCCACCAGCGCAAACAGGGGGCGGACGCCCCCCGCTCGCCAAATCACGTTACGAGTCGGGTCAGTTCTTCGGGTCGCCCATCGGCGGCAGGTCGGCCGGCTTCGGCTCCGCCTTCTTCGGCGGGGTCATCATCGCCGGCGGGGCCATGCGGGCCGGCTTGGCGTAGGCGGCGGCCGCGTCGCGGAGGCAGACGACGAGGCCGTTGTCGCCGCCGAGCAGGATGCGGTCGGTCTTGTCGTTCGACACGCCGACGGTGAACTCGGGCAGGTCCAAGGCGGCGGACGGGCGGACGAACCGCGACCGCGGGTCGGGGCGAGCGTTCGCGGCGTACACCGCCAGCCGGCCGCGGCCGTCGCGGGCGTACATGTGGTCGCGGTTCACCGCCAGCACTTGGTCCACGTTCGGGTCGGTTCGCCACTGGAGTTCGCCGGTCTTCACGTCCAGTTTCGCGCACCCGTTCCGGGCACCGGACACGTACACGGCGTCCCCGCCGGCGACCGGGGCGTTGCTCATCTGCCCGCCGACCGGGGCCTTCCAGTGGTACACCACCGGCACCGCCTTGCGGTCGGGCGAGCGGACGCCGGCGGTCAGGTCGATGGCCAGCACCACGCCGGAATCCAGCGGGACGAAGCCGAGCAGCTGGTCCGGGGTGAAGGCGAACGGGCCGACGAGCGGGTGCAGCGGGGAGCCGGCGAACGTGCCGATCACCTCCTCGCCGCCCAGCGCCTTGTTCAGGGCCACGACGGTCGTCCCCTCGGTGCTCACCCACACCCGCGAGGAGAACGGGTCGGCCGAGTTGTCCACCATCACCGGCTGGGCGGTGGACCGCTGCGGCGTCGCGTACCGCCACTCCCGCTTGAACTTGTCGCCGACGGCCCGCAGGCTGCTGTCCTCCTCCAGACGGTACAGGGCCGACTGCGAGCTGACCGACGGCGTCGGCTGGTTGTACCGCATGTGGTCTGCCACCAACTTGTACGGCGGGCTGACGGCGACCGGGATGGCGGCCAGCGACGGCACCGGGTGGTTGCGGTTCAACTGGTACGGCGGCACCACGCTGTACAGGGCCGAGATGGACGGCGTGGCCTGGTCGCGGCCGGTGCCGCCGGTGCGATCCGGCTCGACCGTCCGCACCCTGTAGTCCGAGTCCCCGGACGCCGACTGCGGCGGGTTCGACCGCGTGCCGTAGTCCCTGGCCACCTGATCGACGACGTTCTTCTGGCCGGCCGCCCGCGCCTTCGGGTCGGTCCCCGTCGTCGCCTGGCCCTGGAGCTGCGGCGGCAGCCGGTAGTTGATCAGGTAGCCGCTGGCCATCTGGATGAACACGTTGCGGTTGTCGGCCACCGGGCCGGACACCGGCGTCTCCTCGCGGTGCGGGAACGTCTCGCGGAGGTCCTGCTCCAGCATCAGTGCGCCGCTGGACCGGTCGAAGCAGAACAGCTTGCCGACGCTGACGGCGAAGCAGAACTTGGCGTTCACCGCGACGGGGTAACTGCCCCCGAAAGAGGTGGCGAACTTGTGCGACCACTGCTGCCGACCGGTGCGGGCGTCCACCGCCACCAGCAGTCCGGCCTTCGTCTGGACGAAGACTTGCTGGTCGTCCACGGGCTGGATTTGGACCAGCCCGTCCCGCTTCCCGGACACCGGAATGAAGGCGTTCCACTCGGCCCGCAGGTTGAGGCGGTCGAGCGACTCGCGGTCGATGGGCGAGGCGGGGCGGGCGGGCGGCTGCCCGAACGCGGCCGGCCCCGCCGCCACCGCCGCCAGTATGACCAGGATGTTCCGCATGGGTGCGCGCTCCGCGAGAGGTCCGCCGTGTTCGCCTCAGTTTACCACGGGAAGCCGCCGGCCGTGAGGGGGAACCCGCGTTCCGCCGCGCCCCGTCCGGCCGAACGGGAGGGACGAACCGGTTGTGCCGCCCGCCCGCCGGGTCACTTCTTTCCCAGCGCCCGCTTTCGGGCGAAGAAGCCGCTCAGGAGCGCCGCGCACCGGTCGGCGTACACCCCGCCGACGACTTGGCAGCGGTGGTTCAGGCGCGGGTCGTTCGTGATCTGGTAAAGGGTGTGGCACGCGCCGGCTTTCGGGTCGGTGCAGCCGTACACGACCACCGGCAGCCGCGCCTGGACGATGGCCCCGGCGCACATCGGGCACGGCTCCAGCGTGACGTACAGGATGCACTTCTCCAGCCGCCACGACTTGAGCGCGGCCGCCGCCTGCGTGACGGCGACGATCTCGGCGTGCGCGGTCGGGTCCTGGAGCTGCTCCCGCTGATTGTGCGCGCGGGCGATGACTTCCTGCCGCTCCAGCGAGACGATGACCGCGCCGACCGGCACCTCGTCCTCGGCGGCGGCGAGCGCGGCCTCGTCCAGCGCCATCTCCATGTGCAGGAGGTGGAACGGGTTGGTCGGGTCGGTGAACGGCGGCAGCACGAGGTCGGGCATGGAATCCGAAACTGACTTTGCGGATGACTGGCCGGTGTGAGACATTCTAGCGGCTGATGGTTCGGCGAGGTTGTTCGTCCCGAACATTGGAGCAAAGCCATGCGTCTCGTTCTGCTGTCCGTACTCGCGGTCGCCGGTGCCACGTTGGCCGTCGATCCGCCAACGCCCCGCACCGACGCGGAGGGCTTCGCCCTGCCGCCGGAGGCCGTCCGCCGCATCGGCTCGGCTCGGTTCCTCACCGACGGCCTCCGCGCCGCCAGGTTCAGCCCGGACGGCAAGACCGTCTACACCCTCGGCTCGGTCTACCTGACCGCGGACCCGAAAGTGTGGTCGAACGGGCCGTATGTGACCGCATGGGACGCGGCCACCGGGCGGGCGAAATGGCGGAGCGACCCGACCATTCGCGGAGAGAAAATCGCGGTGTCGTCCGACGGCAAAGCCGTCTGGATGACGGTGCGGGACCAAGTTCCCCCGCCGCGCGGCCAGGGGACGAGCAGCAAGCTGACGCGGCGGAAACTCGACGCGGCGACCGGGAAGGAGTTGGAGAACACGGCGATCTACGGCGAACGGGTGGAGGTCCACGACCTCGCCCCGTCGGGAATGGTCGTGTACAGCCGGTACGACGCGAAGGCGGGCGACTTGTCGATGCCCGTTGTCAACGCCGCCGGGGAAGAAGTGGCGCGGTGGGAGCCGGAGGGGGAGTACCTGGAGGCGGTGCGGATCGCCCCCGACGAGAAGACGGTGTTCCTCGGCGGGTCGAGTTTCAGCGGCGTCGGCGGCCGGGTGCAGGCCGTCGATGCCAAGACCGGCAAGGGGCTGTGGGCCACGCCGACGCAGTTGGTGTTCGACCTGTGCGTGTCGGCGGACGGCAAACTCCTGGCCGGGGCGACCGCCCCGCCGCGGCCGGCGTACTCGAACGACCGGCGCAACACGGAGGTTGTCGGGTGGGACGCCCGGACTGGCAAGGAACTCGGTGCGGCGAACATCGGCGGGTTCGCGCCGGACGTGTTCAAACAGAACCCGCCCGGCGACGGCCGGCCGATGGCGTTCAGCCCGAACGGCAAAACCCTGTGGGTGTGGAACGACCGACAGAAAGGCGTCCCGATCTCGGTGGCCGACTGGAAGGCCGGCGAGCCGACGGACAACTGGGCGGCACTCGGCTGGTACGCGCCGGACGGCAAGTCGTACCTGGCGCAACCCGGTCGGAACTCCGGCCTGTGGGACGCGTCCACCCACACGCCGCTCGCGGCCGCCCCGGTCACGGTCTACCACCACCCGAACACCACCTCGACGATCCAGTTGTTCTTCGACCCCACCGGCGACCGCTTGACCCGGCACATCAACTTCGGAGAACGGGTGACGTGGGACTTCGCCACGGGCAAGGAGTTGACCCGCACCTCGTGGGACGAGGCTCGCGCCACCGGCCGCATGGGGCGGGTGACGCAGTACTGGCACATGGGCGAATTCGCCGTCCCGTCGCCCGACGGCAAGTTCGTCGTCCGGTACGTCCGCGACGAGAAGGATCGGACGAAATCGCGGTTCGAGGCGCGGACTACGCCGGGCGACAAGCTGCTGGCCACGTTGACCGGCATTCCGCCCGAAGGCATGAGCGAGGGCATGGTGTCCGATGACGGTCGCTGGTTCCTGCTGGCGACTGGCTTCCGCACCGTCCACCGCTGGGACATCGCGAAAGGCGGAGAAACGACTCCGCTGACGACGCAGAAGGGCGGCGGGTATGTCGCGCCGGCAGTCCTGTACCCGCACCCGGACGGAAAGCGGGTGGCGGTGCTGGAACTGAACACGCCCGTCCTGGATCGCAAGCCGGGCGCGGCAGGGTGGCGGGTGGGCGTGTACGACATCGCCAGCGGCGAACGGGTCAACGAGTTCGACGGATTGGGCGTCGTCCGCGCGCTGAACTGGTCGGCCGATGGCCGCTACCTCGGCGGCGCGGTGGACTTCGGCGACCGGATGTTCAAAGACGCCGGCGGGGTCGTCCGGATCGACGTGGCGAAGAAGTTGGTGGAAGCGGCGAACGTGCCCGCCACGCCGACCACGGCCGCGCTGTCCCCGGACGGCGAGACGGTGGCCCTCGGCACGCACGCCGGGATCCGGTTGTACGAAGCCGCGACCGGCACACTCCGCCACGAATTCGGCGGCTTGACGAGACCCGTGGACAAGTTGGCCTTCCACCCGTCCGGCCGGGTGCTGGTGTCGGAATCCGCCGACGGGCCGCTGCTGGTGTGGGACGTGCGCGGCGACCTGACTCGCGGTCCGGAGCCGAAGGATTGGGCCGCGCCGTTCGGCGAGCTGGACGGGACGGACGGCGAACTTGCGTTCGCGGCGGTGCGGCAGTTCGCCAGTCAGCCGAACGGACTGGCCGAATTGCAAGGCGCGAATGGCCGAGGAGAAAGCACCGGGCGAGAAGACGATCGCCCGCGCGGTGGAGGCCACCCGGCTGGCGGACGGCGGCGCGAAACTGCTGACCGCGTGGGCGGGTGGCTCGGTCGAACCGCTCGCCCGCGCCGCCAAGCGAGCGGCCGGCAAGTAGGGCGAGAAGTGGCGTAGACGGGGGGATTTCGCCCCGGTATATCCCCGCCCGACGAGCGGACTCCCGCGTCCGCTTCCCCCCACCCGCATCGGGAGACGTGGCCCATGAACTTGTCGCGCTGGAAGTTGCTCGCCGGGGTGTTCGGCCTGTCCGTGTGCGGGCTGGCGGCGCTCGCGGAGCCGGCGTGCCGCACCGCCGGGCACGGCGCCGGCCGCCAACTGCCGCCGGTGGCCGAGAGCAAGCCGGAAGCCAAGCCGAAGCAGGGCGGATCGACCCTGCCGCCGCCCATCGAGGTCAGCCCGCCGAAGCCAGCCGACGTGAAGCCGACGCCGGCCCCCGCGCCGCTGCCGTCGCTATCGCCCGCGCTGCCGACGCCGCTTTTGGGCGAGCCGGTCGAACTGACGCTGCCGACGGCGAAGGACGACAAGGTGAAGGGCGACGCGCTGCCGGCGTTCCCGCTGCCGGGCCTGCCGTCGCCGACGCCGAACATCCCCGGTGCCACTGCCGTGCCGGACGCCGGTCCCGTGGCGCTGCCCGGCCCGACGCCGGTGGATGTCAAGCCGCTGCCCGTTCCCAGCGATCCCAAGCCGGTCGAGGGTACCCCGACGAAGGAGTTCCGCCCCGGCTCCGGTGCGCTGCCGAGTGTCGGTGGACTGCCTCCGCTGCCCATGCCGCACTACACCCCGCCGGTGCCGCAACCGCCGATGCCGACCGGTTCGCTGCCACTCCCGCAGCCGATGGACCCGAAGCCGCAGCAGCTTCTGCCCCCGACCGCTCTCACGCCTACCCCGCCGGCTCCCGAAGTGCGTGCCGTCGAAGCCCGCTCCGCCACGCCGAGTGTCGAGAAGCGGCTGAAGGTGACGCTGCAAATGGGCGAGGGCAACCCGCGGTTCGAGATCCGCGACGGCGACGAGGTGGTGCTGAAGGTGGTGTCCGACAAGATCGACGTGAAGGCCCCGACCGAGAAGGGCGACCTGTGGTCCACGCTGAAGGCGAGCGGCCGGGTGAAGTTCCACAGCCCCGGCGGCGACGGCTACTGCGACGAGCTGGTGATCGTGCCCGGCAGTTGCGAGGTGATCGCCACCGGCAAAGTGCAGTTCAAGTACAACTGGGGTAAAGTCGAGACGGCCGTCACCAGCGAGCGGATGACGTTCCGCCTGGGGGCGACCCCCGGCAGCCAGTGACGCGAGCGTCGGCGGTGATCTTTCGCCCCGGCTCGCGGTCACTCTCTCGCCGCGAGCCGGGGCGTCGTCGCGCCAGGTGCGCAGAAACCGGTCGTAGTCGGAGTGATGTCCGATCCAGAACCACACCAGTCCTTCCGACCGGTCGCGGGCCAGAGCGCGATAGTGCGGCCCGACACGCGCGGACCAGTACGAGCCGATCTTCTTGAGGCGGAGTGACGGGTGGAACGGGTCGTCCTTCAACAGGTCGAAGTTCTTGTCGGCCAGTTCGCGGATCGTTTCGGGGAGTTGTCGGTAGGCGTGCCAAAATTCGCCCGTTGCGAAGTGCGTCATAGCGGGGCGCACCGCCCGGCCTCGAATTCCGCGTCGGCCCGCCGGCCGGCCGCGTCCAACCGTCCGGCGGCGACATCCGCCTCGATCCGCCGATCCCAAGAGTCCGCCACGAACGCCTCGAACCACCGGGCGAAAGCGTCCAGGTCCGGAGTCGGCAGCGCGGCGACGTCGACTTCCAGTTCGGGTAATGTCAACGTCACGGTGAATTCTCCCCCGCGAATTCGGATAGTCCCATTGTCCCGTGGGGCGGCACCGGCGGCAAGTGTTTGCCGAACGTCGGCCGGCGTATCGCACTGGACTCTCGGCGTTCCGCCCGACTATCATTCGCACTCCCACCCGCGCCGTCTGGACGAATCATGCCCGCCGCCGCGCCTGCAATGCCGAAACGCCACGCCCCGACCGGCGACGCCCGCAAGTCCGTCGTCATCGTCGGGGCCGGGCCGGGCGGTCTCGCGGCCGCGATGCTGCTGGCGAAAGCGGGCGTGAAGGTGACGGTGCTGGAGCGCTTGCCGCGCGTCGGCGGCCGCTGCTCGGCGATTGAAGAGCAAGGGTTCCGCTTCGACCTCGGGCCGACGTTCTTCCTCTACCCGCGCGTCCTGCAACGCATCTTCAAGGCGGTCGGCCGCGACCTCATGGCCGACGTGCCGATGACCCGGCTGGACCCGCAGTACCGCGTCATCTTCGGGACGAACGGCGGACAACTCGACTGCACGCCGAACCTGAAGCAGATGGCCGAACGGGTGGCGCAACTCTGCCCCGCCGACGGGTCCAACGTGCAGCGGTTCATCGACGACAACCGGGTGAAGCTGGAACGCTTCCGCCCCGCGCTCGAAAGCGCCTTCCTGAGTTGGCGGCGGCTGCTCAGTTGGGACTTGATTAAGCTGCTGCCGATCCTGCGGCCGTGGAAGTCGGTGGACGGCGAACTCAAGCGGTACTTCACCGACCCGCGCACGCGGCTGGCGTTCACGTTCCAGTCGAAGTACCTCGGCATGTCGCCGTTCAACTGCCCCAGCCTGTTCAGCATCCTGAGCTACCTGGAATACGACTTCGGCGTCTGGCACCCGACCGGCGGGTGTGCGGCCGTCAGCGACCGCATGGGCGAACTGGCGGCCGAGTTGGGCGTGGACATTCGGCTGAACGAGCCGGTCACGGAACTGCTATTCGACGGCAAGAAAGCCATCGGCGCGCGGACGGCCGAGGGCGACTACCGGGCCGACGCAATCGTGGTGAACGCCGACTTCGCCCAGGCCATGAAGAAGCTGGTGCCGAACGCCCTCCGCCGTCGTTGGACCGACGAGAAGATCGAGAAGAAGCTGTTCTCGTGTTCCACGTTCATGATGTACATGGGCATCGACGGCGACCCGCCGGACGTGCCGCACCACACCATCTACACGTCGCAGGATTACATTGGCAACCTCGCCGACATCGAGACGCGGCAGGTGTTGAGCGACGACCCGTCGGTGTACGTCCAGAACGTCGGCGTCACCGATTCCGGAATGGCCCCGAAGGGAATGAGTACGCTGTACTTGTTGGCTCCGGTGCCGCACCGCAACCCGAACGTGGACTGGAAAGCGGAGACGGCGACCATGCGGGAGCGGGTGCTGAAGCAACTGCCGAAGCTCGGCATCACCGACATTGAAAAGCGCATCCGGTACGAGAAGATCGTCACGCCGCAAATGTGGGAAGACGACTACGAGGTGTTCAAGGGGGCGACGTTCAACTTGGCGCACAACCTCGGCCAGATGTTGCACCGCCGGCCGCGCAACCGGTTCGAGGACTTGAAGCAGGTCTACCTGGTCGGCGGCGGCACCCACCCCGGCAGCGGCCTGCCGGTCATCTACGAGTCGGCCCGCATCACCAGCCGGCTGCTCCTGCAAGACCTCGGCCTCGACGCGGCGTTCCTGGAAGTCGATGAGCCGACGGCGGTTCCCCTGGCGGTCGGATAGAATGACACGCACATCCCCGGAGGAGCCGCGATGTCGTTCCGCGATTTCAAGTTCCCCGCCGTCGTCGATGACCTGAAACTCGGGTATCAGGAAGACCACCTGTTCCCGAACCTCGTCCCGGTGGACATTAGCCCCGACCTCGTGCGGCGAGTGACCGAAGGGTTGGAACTGGCTCAGGGGCTGAACTGCGAGAAGGGGCGATCCGAGTTCGTCATCGCGCCGTTCCTGTTCGAACTGTGGACCTCCTCCGGAAACGCGTTCGGGTTGTTCTCCGGCTACGAGCTGTCCATCGATTCGGAGCGCGGATTGAACGGCGTGTGCGATTTCCTGTTGAGTCGTGGCCACTTTCTCTACCTGCTCCGCGCGCCGGTATTGGCCGTCGTCGAGGCCAAGGACGACAACCTGGACAGCGGCTTCGGGCAGTGCATCGCCACGATGCTCGCGGCGCGGATGTTCAACGAGAAAGCCGGCCGGAATGGACCCGTGTACGGGTTGAGTACAACGGGCGCGCAGTGGAAATTCTTCCGCCTCGACGGGGAGGTGTTGACACTCGACCGAGCCGACTTCAACTTTCCCGGAGATATCGGCCTCGTGGCCGCTGCCCTTCTGCGGATCGTCGCCTAACTTCCTCGACTCGGTCTCCGCAAGGAAACGCATCGTGACAACTTCGACGCAGCAAAAGGTGGCGGTGATTGGCGGTGGGCTGGGCGGGCTGGCGGCGGCCTGCACGCTCGCCGCGCGCGGCTACGCCGTCGTCCTGTTCGAGAAGTCGCCGTGGCTGGGCGGCAAGGCGGCGGAACTGAGCGAAGCCGGCTTCCGCTTCGACATGGGGCCGACCATTCTCACCGTGCCCGCCGTGCTGCGGCAGATCTTCGCCGAGGCCAACCGCAAGATCGACGACTACCTGACGCTGGTCCGCCTCGACCCGCAGTGGCGGTGCTTCTTCACCGACGGCGCGAAGCTCGACCTGGTGCAGGACGTGGACGCGATGGCGACCGAACTGGACGCCTTCGCGCCGAACACCGGCACCGCCGACGGCTACCGCAAGTTCATCGACCGCTCCCGCCGGCTGCACCGCGTGTCCGACAACTACTACTTCTGGAAGTCCATCGGCGGCATCAGCGACATGTTCAGCCTCCGCCGGGGGATGAACCTGTCCACCCTCGGCGACGTGATGAAGATGCGGATGGGCCGGTCGGTAGCCAGCACCGTGCGGAAGTTCGTGCCGGATTCGCGCGTCGCGCAGATGCTCGACCACTTCACGCAGTACGTCGGCTCGTCCCCGGACGCCTCGCCGGCCGTGCTGTGCGGCATCGCCCACATGCAGACGAACGAAGGCGTCTGGTATCCGGTCGGCGGCACCCGCGCCGTGCCCGTCGCGCTGGCGAAGCTGGCCACCGAACTCGGCGTCGAACTCCGCACCGGCGTCGGCGTGAAGCACATCCGCACCACGCCGGGCGGCGACGCCGTGACGGGCGTGGAACTGGACACCGGCGAGACGGTGGCCGTGTCCGCCGTCGTCTCCAACGCCGACAGCGTGCGGACCCACCGCGAACTGCTGAACGGCAACGCGACCCGCGCCGTTCGCAAGTTCGAGAAGAAGCGGACCTACGAACCGGCCTGCTCCGGCGTGGTGCTGTACCTCGGGTTGAACAAGGCCTACGACCACCTGCTGCACCACAACTTCGTCTTCAGCGCGAACCCCGAAACCGAGTTCCGCGACATCTACGACCGGGGCGAGCCGGCCGCCGACCCGACGTGCTACGTCGCCGCCACCGCCCGCACCGAACCGGCCACCGCCCCGCCCGGCGGCGAGGCGCTGTACGTCCTCGTGCATACGCCGTACCTCCGCCCGCACCACGACTGGAAGGCGATGTTCCCGGCGTACCGCCAGGTCATCCTCGACAAGTTGAAGACGACCGGCCAAATGCCGGACCTGGAGAGCCGCATCGTCTTCGAGTCGTCCCTCACCCCGCAGGACATCCACGACCGCTACCGCGTGCTGGACGGCGCGATCTACGGCCTCGCCTCGCACGGCAAGTGGAACGGCGCGTTCAAGCCGGCCAACCGGTCGCGGCACATCAAGGGCCTGTACCTCGCGGGCGGCGCGGCCCACCCCGGCCCCGGCATGCCGATGGTGCTGATGTCCGGCTGGATCGCGGCCGACTCGCTCGACCAGGACGCCGCCGCGCCGCGGGCCAAGCCGCGCATGAACGTTTCGCCGGTCGTGCCGAGTACGGCCATGTACGGAGCGAAGGCGTGACCGCCGCCCCTCCCCTGCCCCGCCGCGTCGGGTGGCTGCTGAACGGGTTCCGCTGGTACGTCCGGCGGTTCCTCCGCAAGAACTTCCACGCCGTCCGCCTGTCGTTGGGCAGCGCCGCGATCCCCGCCGACGGCGAGCCGCTGCTGATCGTCACCAACCACCCGTCGTGGTGGGACCCGATGCTCGGCGCGTTTCTCCTCGACCTTTTCCCGAACCACGCCCACTACGGTGCCATCGACGCCGAGATGCTGGAGAAGTACCGCGTCTTCAAAAAGCTCGGCTTCTTCGGCATCGACACCAAGTCCCTCCGCGGCGCGGCGCAGTTCCTGAAGACCGGCACGGCGATCCTGGCTGCGCCCGGCCGCGCCGTGTGGGTGACGGCGCAGGGCGAGTTCGCCGACGTGCGGCGGCGGCCGCTGAACCTGAAGCCCGGCGTCGGCCACCTCGCCGCGCGGATGCCGCGCGGCTGGGTGTTGCCCATCGCCTTCGAGTACGCCTTCTGGAACGAGCGGACGCCGGAAGCCCTGGTCCGCATCGGCGAAGCGATTCCGATCCGAGCCGGAAGCGTGAGCGACGGGTTCTTGAGGACCGTCGCTCACGCTTCCGGCTCGGATCAAGCACGAGAGCGGGCATCCGCGACCTGGACCGCCCGCATCGAAGCCGCCCTCGCGCAAACGCTCGACGCGCTGAACGCCGACGCCGTGTCCCGCGACCCGGCGCGGTTCCGCACCCTGCTCGGCGGCAAGACCGGGGCCGGCGGGGCCTACGACTTCGTCCGCAGGCTCGGCAGTTGGATGCGATTCCGGCGGTTCGACCCGACCCACGACGGCACGAAGGCGGTGAGGTGATGACGCCCGTCTCGGACACTGTCCTCGCACTCATCCTCGTCGCCCTCTGCTTCGCCCTCGTGCCGTTCCTGATGTACTTCGGCAACGTGAAGTCGTTCCGCCGCCCGGAAGCCGCGGCGGGCGACATGCCGGCGATTTCCGTGCTGATCCCCGCGCGGAACGAAGAGGCGGGCATCGCCGCGTGCGTGGAAGCGGTCTTGGCGAACGCCAACGTCGCCCTCGAAGTGATCGTGCTGGACGACGGTTCCACCGACCGCACCGCCGAGATCGTCCGCGCGATTGCCGCCCGCGACCCGCGCGTCCGCGTCGAACCCGCGCCGCCGCCGCCGCCGGGCTGGGCCGGCAAGCAACACGCCTGCTTCGCGCTCTCGAAACTCGCGGCGGCGGACGTGTTCACCTTCCTCGACGCCGACGTGCGGTTGGGTGACACCGCGTTGTCGCGGCTGCACGGGTTCCTGAAGTCGTCCGGCGCGGCGCTCGTCAGCGGCTTCCCACGCCAAAAAACCGAGACGTTTCTCGAGATG
The DNA here is from genome assembly GCA_043745295.1 of Fimbriiglobus sp. GTDB lineage: Bacteria > Planctomycetota > Planctomycetia > Gemmatales > Gemmataceae > JALHQU01. Next base: position 13,749 of record JAYTTN010000366.1, read on the forward strand.
CTGATCGTGCCGCTGATCAACTGGCTGCTGTTGAGTTACCTGCCGATCGCGCGGATGCGGTCGAGCCTTCAGCCGGGCCTCGGCGCGGGCTGCGGGCAGTGGTTCCTGACGACCCGCGAGGCGTACCGAAAGGTCGGCGGACACGCGGCCATCAAGAGCTCCTTCCACGACGGCCTCAAGCTACCCCGCGCGTACCGCGCCGCCGGCTTCAAAACCGACTTCTGCGACGCCACCGCCGACGCCACCTGCCGCATGTACCGCACCGCCGGGCAGGTGTGGAACGGGTTCGCCAAGAACGCCCGCGAGGGCATGGCCGGCAACGTGCAGATTTTCATCTGGACGCTGCTGCTGACCTGCGGGCATCTGCTGCCGTTCGCCCTCCTCCCGACGGTCTCGCTCGGCGCGCCGATCACGTATCTCGTTCCCATCGCCTGCGTGCTGAGCGTGGCCCCGCGGTTCGACGCCGTGCGGCGGTTCGGCCAATCGCCACGTGTTGCCGTGTTGCATCCGCTCGCCGTTCTCGGTTTGCTCGGCATCCAGTGGTATGCGGCCGTGCGGAGCTGGGTCGGCAAACCGGTCGGCTGGAAGGGGCGACCCAACCCGACCTCGGAGGCGACGGCATGAGCGACCAACTCCCCGCGTATGTGATCGTCGGCGCGACCGGCGGCATCGGTACGGCCGTCTGCCGGCGGCTCGCCGCGAAGGGCGCTCGGCTGTTGCTCGCCGCACGGGACGACGCGAAGCTGAACGCCCTCGCGGAGGAACTCCGGGGAACCAACCCCGGCGAATACCTCGTTCACCCCGCCGACGCGACCAAATCCGCCGAGGTGGATGCCGCGTTCGCCCAAGCGATTCAAGCCTTCGGCACATTGGCCGGCACGGCCAACCTCGTCGGGTCGATCCTCATCAAGCCGGCGCACGCCACCAGCGACGACGAGTTCGACCAGACGTTGACGCTGAACACTCGCACCGCCTTTTACGTCCTCCGCGCGGCCGCGAAGGCGATGCTCGCCACCGGCGGTTCCATCGTCCTCGCGTCGTCCGTCGCCGCCCGAATCGGCCTGATGAACCACGAGGCTATCGCCGCCGCGAAGGGAGCCGTGAGCGGGTTGGTGCTGGCGGCCGCCGCCACTTACGCCTCGCGCAACGTCCGCGTGAACGCCGTCGCGCCGGGGCTGGTGGACACGCCGCTCGCCGCAAAGATCACCGGCAGCGGACTGGCGCTGAAGGCGTCCGCCGCGATGCACCCGCTCGGCCGCATCGGCAAACCGGACGACGTGGCGGACGCCGTCGCCTGGCTCCTCGACCCGGCCACGACGTGGGTCACGGGTCAAATCCTCGGCATCGACGGCGGCCTGTCCGCCGTCCGCTCCAAGTGACACCGCCATGTCAGTCGAGTCGGCAGTGCTGCTGGCGAACGCCGCCGCCACATGGCTGATGTGCGGCGTCATCTGGTTCGTGCAACTCGTCCACTACCCGCTGTTCGCCCGCTACGCCCGCGACGGATTCCGCGCGGCGATGGCGGAGCACCAGGCGTTCACCGGCCGCGTGCTGGCCCCGCCGATGCTGCTGGAACTGACCACGTCACTTCTGCTGCTGGTCGTCCGCCCCGACTCGGTTCCGCTGTGGGCCGCGTGGGTCGGTGCGGCGCTCGCCGGCGTGTGGGGCATCTCGACCGTGGGACTTCAAATCCCCATCCACAACCGCCTCGCCGCCGGCGGGTTCGACGCCACCCGGCACCACCGGCTCGTGCGGTCGAACTGGCTTCGCACCGCCGCGTGGTCGCTCCGCGCGGTGCTGTGCGGGTGGATGGTGTCGCTGACGGTGCGCGGTTAAACGTCCAAATCCTCGGCGGCCGCCTGGTTCGCCTTCTCCATGATGAAGCGGTACCGCGCCTCGGCGTCCTTCCCCATCAGTTCGCGGAACGCCTCGTTGGCGTCCAGAAGAGAATCGATCTGCACCCGCAGGATCGTGCGGTTCTTCGGGTCGAGGGTCGTCTTGAACAGCACCTTGGCGTCCATCTCGCCGAGGCCCTTGAACCGCGTGATCTCGTATTTCGCGTTCGCCCGCAGGCCGGCGAGGATTTGCTCCTTGTGCTCGTCGTCCTTGGCCCAGTAGGTTTCCTTGCCCACGTCGATGCGATACAGCGGCGGTTGCGCGATGTACACGTGCCCCTTCTTGACGAGTTCCGGCATGTGGCGGAAGAAGAAGTCGAGCAGCAGCGTGCAGATGTGATACCCGTCCGCGTCGGCGTCCATGAGCAGGATGATCTTGCCGTACCGCAGCCCCTCGTACCGGAACTTGTCGCCGGCCCCGGTGCCGATGGCGGTGGTCAGGTCGGCGATCTCCTGGTTCTGCATCACCCGCAGGGTCGGCAGGTCTTCGCCATTCAGGATTTTCCCCCGCAACGGTAGCACGGCCTGGATGGTGTTCGTCCGCCCCTGCTTCGCCGACCCGCCGGCCGAGTCGCCTTCCACCACGAACAGCTCCGTCTCGCCGAGTTCGGTGGACTTGCAGTCGGCCAGCTTGCCCGGCAGGCTCAGCCGCTTGCTGCCCGGCGTCTTCCGCTTCACCTCGTCCATCGCCGCGCGGGACGCCTCGCGCGCTTTCGCCGCCAGGATGATCCGCCCGACGATGGCGTCGGCGACGCTGCGGTTGTTGTTCAGCCACGTCTCCAGGGCCGCCCGCACGAACGCATCCACCTTCGGTTCCGTCTCGACGTTGTTCAGCCGCTGCTTCGTCTGCCCCTCGAACTCCGGGTTCTGCACGAACACCGACGCCACGGCGACCACGCCCTCGCGGATGTCGTCGGCGGTGATCTTCAGCCCCTTCGCCCCCTTCTTCGCGTCCTCGTGCGTGTCGATGTAGTTGTTCACGGCCTTGCGGATGGCCGACTTCAGGCCGTTCTCGTGGGTGCCGCCGTTCGGCGTGCGGATGCCGTTGACGTAGGAGCGGATCGTCTCGTCGGTCGATTCCGTCCACTGCAGCGCCACCTCCATGCGGTCGTCGCCGTCCCGCTTCGCGTGGAACGGGGTGTCCGTCACCGCCGCCTTCTGCCCGTCGGTCACGACCTTCGCCAGGAACTCCGGGATGCCGTTCGGGTGCGACAGGTCGTGCGACTCGCCCGTCACCTCGTTCTTGAAGGTGATGGCGAGGCCGGCGTGGATGTACGACATGTCCTCCAGCCGGGTGCGGATGGTGTCGCCGTCGAAGTGCGTCGTCTTGAAGATGGTGTCGTCGGGCACGAAGTGGACGATCGTCCCGTGACCCCGAAACGGCCCGAGTTTCTCGAGCTTGCCCTGCGGGATGCCTTTGGCGAACGTCTGCTGGTACTCGTACCCGTCGCGGCGGACGGTCGCCACCAGCTTCTTCGACAGCGCGTTCACCACGCTCGCGCCGACGCCGTGCAACCCGCCGCTGAAGAAGTAGTTGGTGTCCTTGTTGTCGAACTTGCCGCCGGCGTGCAGCTTGGTCAGCACCAGTTCCAGGCCGGAAATCTTGTACTTCGGGTGCGTGTCCACGGGGATGCCGCGGCCGTTGTCCTGCACGGTGACGCTGTCCCCGCCCTTGTGCAGCGTGACGATGATGTGGTCGGCGTAACCGTTCAGGTATTCGTCGACGGAGTTGTCCACGATCTCCCAGACGAGGTGGTGCAACCCCTTGGTGTCCACCCCGCCGATGTACATGGCCGGACGAACACGTACCGGCTCCAGGCCTTCCAGCGCGGTCAGCTCGTCGGTGGTGTACTTCGACGCCTTGCCGGTCGCGATGCTGCTCATGGTGATCGCCTCGAACTGCGGGGAGCGTTACTGGTAGTACTTCTTGTCGAGAATCGCGCCGGTCGTCGCGTCGATGACGTACCACGGCCCGCCGCCCGTCATGAACCGCGACCCCTTCGGCTGCCGGATACGGTACTCGATGTGCCAGCCGTCGTCTTCCAACCCGATCTCGATGCGGAACCGCGACAGGTCGCCGTAAAAGGCGGCGGCGTCCGATTCGGCGGTTTTCAGTGCGTCCCCGCTGCTCACGGCGGGTGGCGTCGAAGTCGCAGGCATGATCGCACCTCCTCAAGTGGGGTACCCGTTGGGACCGCGCAACCCGCCAACGCGACGATCCGGGCCGGTGACGAACACGCCCTCGTGCGACACCACGAACCACGGCACTCCCGATTCGGCGGCCAGCTTCCGGTCGTCCGTACTCGGTTCCGCGACAATCGTTCCGTGGGGTGGTATCGCATGGGTGTGGTAAGTGGCCACGAGACACGCCCCTGGCACCTTCGGTGGGAAGGAGAGGTCGATGAGATCGAGCCTGCCCGGCGGTGCCCGTCGCACGATCACCTCACCGGTCGTCGGGTTCTGGTAGATGTAGCCGCCCTCTTCGTGCCGCAGCGCCGGGTCGTCCGGGAACGAGTCCGCCCACGCCGCCGCGAACGCGGCGACCACGACCGGGTGAACCCGCAGCTCGTCCGCTGTCGCCGCGTCCAAGATTCCACTCCCCGGCGGTCATTGGTAGTACTTCTTGTCGAGAATCGCGCCGGTCGCCGCGTCGATGACGTACCACGGCCCGCCGCCGGCCATCCGGGGGCGGTTGATGCGATAGCTGACGCTCCAACAGCCGGCATCGACGGTAACCTCAATGCGATAGATGCTCATGTCATCGCAGACGAGAACCGCATCGGCTTCGGCGATGGCGACGGCCTGCGCGGCGGAAATCGTTCGGGTCGTGAGTGCAACGAGGGTGGACACGGTTCTACTCCCTTGCGAATCGCCTCGCTCGGCGTGCCATCACATCTTGTAGGTCGCGGTCGAAGTTCCCCGAAGGAGAACGAGGCCCGACACCGTTCCACCTGCACGACAGAGGCGATTGGTTGTCGGGCCTCCCCGGCCTCCGGCCGGCTCGACCGCGACCTACGAATCGCCTACGAATCGCCATTGCGGCTCGCCTTGGCCGGCTTGCCTTCCACCTCGTCCCAGTTCGCCAGTTCGATGGGCGGCGGGACGACGCGGGTGAAGTTGGTCCGCTGCCCCGGCTTGTCGCCCTTGCCGCCGCGGTCCTGCAACTTGGTGGCGGCGCGGCCGAACTCCTGGGTCTTGCCGGATTCCGTCTCCACCGTCATCTTGTCGAACCGGCTCCCCCCGACCGCGTAGCCGCCGATGCAGGTGTCGCCCTCATCCAGTTTGATGCCGATCACGCCCTTGCCCACGCCTGCCAATACGTTCACTTCGTCGATCTTGAAGTGGATGAGGCGGCCGCCGGAGGTGGCGAGCATGACGCTCTCTTCGTCCGTCAGCAGTTTGACGAACACCACTCTGTCGCCGGCGTCCACCTTGGCGTACCGCCGGCCGGCCTTCGTCGATTCCGGACGGTACGCGGTCAGCGGCAATCGGTAGACGTACCCGGCGGACGTGGCCACCAGCAGCAGCGGCCCGCCGGCGTCGTTCCCCTTCGCCTCGCGGTCTTCGGGCGTGAACCGCTTGTCGGTCGTCACCGCCGCGACCACCTTGACGCCGTCGGCGAAGCGGAAGAACTTCGTCACCGGCGCGCCGTGGCCGGCGGTGGCCGGCACCTCATTCACCCGCATGGTGTACGCCGCCCCGTCGTCGGCGAAGAAGATGACGGTGTCGAGCGTGCTGGCCGGTGCCACGGCCGTCACCTCGTCGCCGTCGCGGACGCGGGTGCTTTCCACCGACGCCAGCCGCCCGACCCGCTTCACCCACCCGTCGCGGGTCAGCACCACGTTGGTGTTCTCGCGGACGATGTAGGCGTCCTCGTCGAACTCCAACACGTCCTCGTCCGACGCGAAGCGGGTCTTCCGCCGCACGACGAAGTCGGCGTCGCCGAGCTTCTCCAGTTCGTCCTTGACGACGCCCCACAGCCGCTTCTCGGACTTCAGAAGCGTCTCCAGGCGGTCGGCCTCCTTCGCCTTTTCCTTCAACTCGTCGAGGATCTTCCGAATCTCCAACTGCGCAATTTTGTACAGTTGCGAGTCCAGAATGGCCGTGACCTGCTCGTCGTCCAGTCCGAACTCGGCCATCAGCTTCTCGGCCGCGTCCGGCTTGCCGCCGCTGTCGCGGATGATCTTGATGGCCTTGTCGAGGCCGTTGAAGACGGCCGCGAACCCTTCCAGGAGGTGAATCCGCCGCCGCAGCACGCGGAGCTGGTACTCGAACCGCCGGCGGACGGTGACCAGACGGAAGTCGAGGAAGTGCCGGAGCAGGTCTTTCAGGCTGAGCGCGTCGCGGGGCACCATCGTCTTGCCGTCGTCGGCCGGCACCAGCGCCGTCACGTTGAAGGAGACCGACGTTTGCAGTTCGGTGTGCTTGAACAGGTACGCCATGACCGTGACGGGGTCGGTGCCGGGCTTGACCTCCAGCGCGATCCGCAGGCCGTCCTTGTCGTTCGTCTCGTTGCTCTGGCCGAGCAGTTGCGGCACCTTCTTGGCGTCGATGATGACGCCGATGTCGTTCTCCAGTTTGCCCTTGTCCACGCCGTAGGGGATGGACGTGATGACGATCTGCTGCTTGCCCTTGGCCAGCTCCTCGACCTTCCACTCGCCCTGGACTTTCACCGTGCCGCGGCCGTCCTCGTAGATGCGCCGCAGGGCCGACTTGTCGGCCAGGATTTTGCCGCCGAGCGGGAAGTCCGGCCCCTTCACCTTCTCCATCAGTTGCGCGACGGTGGCGTCCGGCGTGTCGATCAGGTAGACGCAGGCTTTCAGCACCTCGCCGAGGTTGTGCGGCGGCAGGCTGGTGGCCAGCCCGACGGCGATGCCGTAGGTGCCGTTCACGAGCAGGTTCGGGTACTGCGCGGGCAGGACGACCGGCTCCTGCTTGTTGCCGGAGTAGTTGTCGCGGGTGTCCACCGTCTCCTGCCCGAGTTCGCCGAGCAGGCTTTCGGCGGCCTTGGACAGCTTCGCCTCGGTGTACCGGTACGCGGCCGGCGGGTCGCCATCGACGCTGCCGAAGTTGCCTTCGCCGTGGACCAGCGGCACCCGCATGACCCAACTCTGACTCATCCGCACCATCGCGTCGTAGATGGCCAGGTCGCCGTGCGGGTGGTAGTTGCCCATCACGTCGCCGACGATCTTGGCGCACTTGACGGCCTTGCGGTCGAACGTCAGATTCAGGTCGTGGTACATGGCGTACAGGATGCGCCGCTGCACCGGCTTCAGGCCGTCGCGGATGTCCGGCAGCGCCCGCGCGGCCGCCGACACCTGGTAGATGAGGAACCGCCGCCGGGCTTCGGCGGCGATGGACACGGTCTGAAGCGTCTCGGCCATCGGTCTCGACCTCGAAGAATCTGAACGCCTGTTTATATAAATTACGTTGGGGCGCGCCGAATGGAATGTCGGTAGCTAGAAAAAGTCGAAACCCCCGGAGGGCCGGGGGTGACGGTCGAACGGATTCTACCAGCCCCCGCAAGGGGTCACTTCTCGCCGGGCACGCGATTCCCGACGGCGCGGACGGCGGGCGCGTCGCCGGCCGCCGGGCACGGGTACGCCTTCAGGATGGCGTCGAGCTGGCCCTGGTACGCGGCCGGCGGCTCCTCGAACCCGTTCAGGTTCCACAGGGTCATGAGCAGTTTGCCGGACGGCGTCTTCTGGGAGTTCGCCAGTCCGGTGCGGATGCGGCCGGCCTCGGCCTCGGTGATCGTCCCCTTCCGGTAGGCCACCACCGCCGCCGGAAACTCCTCCGAGCGGTGCAGGATTTTGAAGTGCTTGTGCGCGCCGGGTTGCAGGTTCTGGTACCCCTCCAGGGCGCACACGTCCACGAGGGCGGCCGCCACCTCGCCGGTGACGACGCCGGTCAGCACGTCCTCGGCGGTCATCGCCAGTTTGGTCTGCGGCGTGGCAGTGCCTTTGTCGAAGCCGGCGCGGAGCTTGTCCAGGTACGCGACCGAGTGCGCCTTGGCCCCGCGCGGCAGGGTGACGGATTCGTCCTTCAGGTCGGCCAGCGTCTTGTACGCGGCGTCTTTCGCCACGACGACGACGGCCTGCACCTTGCCGCCGGGCGGGCGGGTGACGATGAGCGGCACCAGGTCGGCACACTTCGTCTGCGCCCAGGCGAATTCGAACCCGTGGAAGACGCCGATCTGGACCGACTTGTCCTTCATCTTCCCGGTCAGGGCGAGCGCGTCGGCGCAGATCTCCACGTCGCCGGTGTACCCGGTCTGCTTCAGCATGAGTTCGCGGAACGGCTTCGACAGCGCCTGCACCACGGCCGGCTTCACGTCGCGGAACATGCCCTGGAGCATGCCCATCTTCAGCTCGCCGACCGGCTGTTGGGCGGTCGCGCCAGACGCGGCCAGTACCGCCGCCGCCGCGCACAGAAGTCGTCGCATGTCCCGCCCCCGTTGTGGGACACCGGCGCGACGGCCGATGCCTCTGGAAGATACTGGTGAACCGGCGGCGTGAGCCGCCTGGGTCAGACCAACCCACCCAGGCGG
>JAYTTN010000367.1:0-5818 GCA_043745295.1 Fimbriiglobus sp.
GCGGTCAAGGCGGGACGGGCGGGGCGACGGGCCACGGTGGGGCTCCTGCCGGGAGGGATTTCGGTCAAGCGCCCATCCTCCCATTCCCGACGCCGAAAAAGCCACCGACTTCCGCGACGCTCACCCCGCTCGCACCCTCAGAACCTGCCGGCGTTGACAACCCCGCCCCTGTCGCGTAAAATTCCGACCACGCACTCGTAGCTCAACTGGATAGAGCGTCGGTCTACGGAACCGAAGGTTGCAGGTTCGACTCCTGCCGGGTGCATTTCGCCTCCAAGTCAGGACCGTTCAGGATCGACCACGGGCCGCCAGACGGCACCGTTGCCCCTCGCGTTCGAGGCGTTTTCTCCACCCCCGCGTTCTCCTGATCGCTGGCGCTCGCCCCCGACTGCACCGGTTTCCGCACCGCCGCCCAGCGCCGCCCGGAAGTCCGGGTCGAGAACCTGAAGGTAGTGGCGGTGGCCACACCCGGCGTTTTCCCGAGCCACGCCGTCACCACATGCGGGGGGGGTTCCGGACCAAATCCGTCTCGCAACTCGCCCTCAGGTTGTGGAACGGCTTCGCCGACGCGGTCAGCCCGGCCCGCTTGACCAACTTCAGCACCCGCGTCCGCCGGTACCCGCTGTCCCCCGCCCGGCGCACCCCGTCACGCCGCGACCGGTCGTACCTCCCCCAGGTGTGCCTCCTGCCGGCGGCCGCCTCGCCAGTCGCCGCCCGCACCGTCCGCTTGCCGCGACCCCGCTTCCGCACCGCTACCGGGTGCCCAGGGATGCGGACGACGCCCGTCCGGGCCAAGCCGATCGCCGTCACCCGCCGGCGGACGGTGCCGGCGTCCACCCCGAACAGGCCGCCGGGGAACGCCTGCGACACGGACACCCGGCGGCAGGTGAGGGAGACGGACAGGCGCTCCGGGACGGCCAACTTCGGCGTCCGCCCGGCCCCCGCCTTCCGCTCCGGCGGCCGGCTGCGGCGGGCCTCGGCGGTTCGGGCGGCGAGCGCCGGCTCCCGTTGGGCCAGCAGTTCGTCGAACGCGGCCACCGAAAGGCCGGTGAGCTGTCGGAACGTGGACGGCTTGCGGCGGAGGCGGGCGTAGTGGCCCATGCCGCACCGATGCCGACACCCCCCTATTCCGCAACGACTCTACTGATGTTCGTCCACGCGCCGATGCTGCCGCGTAGTACCACCCCGGCCCCGGCGAAGTTAGCGACCACGTTGCCGTTCGCGGCCGCCACCAGCGCGGTCGCGTTCCGCGGGTCCAGGTTCACCCCGGTGCCGGCCGTCCTGTTGTACCCCCACACCCCGGTCGTGCCAATGCAATTGGCAGTCACGGGGTCGGGTCGCCCGTCGCCGTTGAAGTCGGCGACCGAATTTTGCAACGCCTCGAATGCTCGGAACCGCCGAGACCGCCGAGAAAGAACTCGACCCTTCTCGGCGGACTCGGCGTCCCGGCGGTTCAATCCCGTCGCGCGACGCGAGTCACTCGGCTTCTTCCGTCCAGACGCACACGCCGAACCCGCTCAGGTCCACGTCCTCGCCCTTCTCCGGCTCGGTCGGGCCGCCGCGGTCCAGGGTCAGCCGCACGTACATCCAGAAGCACGCCTTCTCGCCGTGCATGTCGTACCCGCTGGCGTCCACGTCGGACTCGACCAGCCACCGCCACCCCCGCCGCTCGGTGCCGGAGTCGGCCGACTCCTCCTGCCACCCCTTCAGCACCCGCGACAGGCCGACCCCCGCCGCCTTCCACGCCTTCGGCTCGTCGATGTGGACGCGCAGCTCGTCCGCCGCCGGCTCGAAGTCGGCCCCCGGCACCGTCTTCACGGCGTCGAACAGCCGGTGTTCCAGGGCCGAGCACCGCCACGGGGACCACAGGTAGAACGTCACCCCCGTGCCTTCCATTGTCAGCCCGAACAATTCGACCCGCATGGCGAACTCCTGCCGTGTCTGCCGCCGGCCCGGTGGGGCCGCGTGCGGTCATTGTAGCGGAAACGAACCGACCCCGCCGGGTCGGGCGGGGTCGTTCTCAGGAGTCAAGAGACAGAAGGCAGGAGTCAGTAGGCGGCAGCCCGAGCACAGAAAGCAGACCCGGAGTGAAGTCGGAAGTCCATCGGGTTTTGACTTCTGTCCCCTGTCTTCTGATTCCTGCCTCCTGTCCCGTTACCGCCAGCGGACGGCGAACGTGCTGTTGCCGAAGGTGTGGACCTCCCGCTCGGCGACGCCGTACACTTCCAGAGAGTCGAGCAGGTCTTCCACGTCGCACAGCCGGCCGAGCGTCACCAGTGTCCAGTCGCTGGCGTCGGACAGGACGGTGGACACCATCGCCTGTTCGGTCATGGTGTCGTCCGACGGGGCGGCGGACGGGGCGAACGGGTGGACGGTGCCGGGCAGCAGCGCCGGGTGGCGGGTGGCGACCATCAGCACGAGGCCGCACACCACCGCCGCGAGACTCGTCACCAGGAAGGGGAGCATATCGGTCGTCATCGGAGTGCCTCCGGTTGATCGCGGGCGAGGACATCAACTTCCTGTATCTAGTGCAGGGACGCGAGCGGGAATCGCGGGCCGGACGGAAAATGGTCGAAATGTCGGGCCGGACTTTTCGCGTCGCACGAGGTTTGCGGGCGGGCCACAGAAATCCAGCCCGCGCGTCCGAACTCACATGCCGAACATGCAACGGTCGTGCCGCATAAAGGTGTACCGTGACCGATTCGCCATCTGACAGCCGATTCCCCGTCCTTGCTCCCGCCTGGGTGCTGTACGAGGACGCGCACCTGATCGCGGTGAACAAGCCGGCCCCGCTGCTGACGCAGGCTCCGACGGGAGTGCCCAATCTCGAAGTGCTGGTGAAGGCGTACATCAAGGCGAAGTACGCGAAGCCGGCCGGCGTCTACCTCGGCGTCCCGCACCGCCTCGACCGGCCGGTGTCGGGGGTCATCGTGTTCGCCCGGAACACCAAGGCGGCGCAGCGGGTTCATGCGCAGTTCGAGGCCCGCACGCCGAAGAAGACGTACTGGGCGGTCGTGATCGGTGTGCCGTCGCCGCGCGAAAGCGCGTGGGAGGATTGGGTGCGAAAGGTGCCGCAGGAATCCCGACTGGAGCGAGTGGCCGAGGGCGAGCCGGGGGCGAAACTCGCCACCCTCGGCGTCCGGGTGCTGGCCGACGTGCCGAGTGGGTCGGTCGTGGAGTTGTCGCCGCTCACGGGCCGGATGCACCAGCTCCGGGCGCAGTGCGGGTGGCGCGGGCACCCGGTGTGGGGCGACGACGCCTACGGCAGCGCGGTCCCGTTCGGCCCGCCGGCGGAGTCGCCCCGCGACCGCGTCATCGCCCTGCACGCCCGCGAGTTGGTCCTCGAACACCCGTTCACCAAGCAGCCGCTCACCATCACCGCCCCATTGCCGGACTACTGGCCGCCGATCGAATCGGGCTGACGGCTCTCGGCAGCGGCGCGGCGTCAGCCCGCCGGTGTTTGGTTCGATCCGAGCCGGAAGCGTGAGCGACGGTTCCGGCCGAAGACCGTCGCTCACGCTTCCGGCTCCGACCGGCGATGGAGAACCGGCGGGCTGACCCCGCGCCGTTCGCCACAAAAAAACACTACTGTTCTGGATTTCACTTTCTTGGTTGACTTCCCGACGCACGGTGCGTATATGTACTGGTAGTCACTTTCCAGTTCCGGAGTGCCACCGTGAACACGACCACGCAAACCCCGCCGCGCACCGAGGCGGCCGACCGCTTCCGGTGCGCGTCGGACGTGCCCGATCCGCCGCGCGATGCGGTCGGCCGCAAGCAATACTGGGAAGACACCGTGGCCGAGGCGGTCGCCGAGCTGCGCCGCCGCCTGGCCAGCAGCCGCGACGAGAAGTCGTTCCAGGCGCTCCAGATGATTCTGGACTTGGAGAAGACCCGAATCCGGCACAAAGAGCCGGTGGCGGGAACGAAGGTCGAGACGCGGTGGTCGGGGCTGGGGTCGATGGAGGACAGCACGTCCAGTGGCGGCAAGTACCAGGGGCCGAAGGCGGTCGAGGCGAAGACGGAAGACCTCACCCCGCCGGCTCTTGCGAGCCGCGACCGCGAGGGAGTGGCCTCTTTACCCCCAGCCGAGATGCCACTCCCTGGCGGTCGCGGCTCGCCGGACAACGCTGTCCCGTCGAACACCCCCTCTCCGGAACGGGGAGGGGGCCGGGGGGTGGGGTCTTCGACTTCCCCACCCAAACCCGCTCGGCCGATCCCGCTCCGCGAGCGGGTCAAACTCCAGAGCCTGCACAAGGGCGTCATCGGCCACTTCCACGACCACGACGACGACTACCTGCTGGAGCGCCGCCAGCGCCGCCAGCGGGACGATGCTTATGCGGCGGAACTGGACGAGCAGCGCGACCGGGAGGCCGTTCGCAAAGCCCCGCCGCCGCCGCCCCTGCCCCGGTCGAAAGACCTCTGCATCATCTCGCTGCGCGAGAACGCTCCCGACGAACCGGCGTGAGCCGACTCGGTTCGTTCGCGCGCGATTCGCCTTGTCCGTTCGCCGCGTGTCCGCTATCCCGGTTCGCCATGAACGCCATTCTCCCGCTGGTCCTGCTCGCCGTCGCGCCCGGTCAACCGCCGGCCGCCGTGCTCCGCGCCGCCGCGCCCGCCGCCGACAAGGGCGAGGTGATGTCCGGCCCGCCGCTGACGCACACCTTCCAACTGACGCACGCCGGCGAGAAGGGCGTCGTCACCCTCACCGGCATCGACGCCGGGTGCGGGTGCCTGAAGGCCGAGGCCACGCCGCGCGTGCTGAACCCCGGCGAGACGGCGAACGTGACCGTCACCGTGAACACGCTGACGCAGCCCGAAGGGCCGGTGACGTGGACCGGCACGGTGAAGTACGCCGTGGACAACGGCCCGGCGATGGGCGTGACCGTCAAGCTGACGGCGAAGCTGGTGCGGGAGATCGCCGTCACCCCGCCGATGCTGGCCGTGTCCACGGCCGGGGCGATTCGGCAGGTCATCACCGTCTCGGATCGCCGACCGACGCCGTTGACCGTCACGAAGGCGACGACGACGAACCCGGCGTTCGCGGCCGAGGTGAAAGCCGCCCAGACGCCGCCGGCCGGACGCAAGCAAGAGATCGTACTGACGGTGTCGGCCGACCTCGCCGCCGGCTCGCACGAGGACACGCTGACGCTGACGACGGACGACCCGCTGTGCCCGGAGCTGCGTGTCCCGGTGAAGGTGTTGAAGCGAGCCCCCGGCGAGTTGACCGCCACGCCGGACGCGCTGTCGATCCGCACCAGCGCCAAGCAGACCGAGACCTCGGCGGCGGCGGTCCTCCGCGCCGAGGGGAAGCCGGTGAGCATCCAGAAGGTGGAGTGCTCGAAGCCGGGCGTGACGGTGCGGCACTCCGAAGGCAGCGGCCCGGTGGCGACCGTCCGCGTGGTGGTGAACCCGGCGAAGGCGGGCGCGGCCGGGACTACGGAGGTGATCGTCACGCTGGCCGAACCGCCGGGCAAGACGGTCATCATCCCCGTCAGTTGGTACGCGCCGTGAAATCGACGTGAAATCCGTCGGACGACCGTTGCCCGTCCGTATCTTCACACCTGGCGAGGATCGCCCACGCGCAACCCAGCGGCACGGAGGTCGCCACGCCCCCGGAGTGCCCGCGATGGCGAACGAATCCCCACCCGTCCCGCCGCTCCCGCCGGCGGCGGTGATCGGCGTCCCACTGCCGCCCGGCTCGCCGGCCGAAGACCCGCCGCGGCGACCGCTGCGCCGCCCCAACTGGTGGTGGGACCTCCCCAATCAGGCGTACCGGGATCTCGTCGGCAAGGACGTGCAGCAGTCCACGACGTAC
>JAYTTN010000368.1:0-1600 GCA_043745295.1 Fimbriiglobus sp.
GACGAGGCGGTGAAGCCAGCCGGCATCCCCGCACCGCTTGACGCTGCCGAGTTCGTTCCGCTGGCAGATGGCGGCGGTGCCATCGGTGGCGACGAGGCAGTAGTCGGGCTTGCGGCACACCGGGCACGGGCGTTCGGCCGACACGCGGGCGAACCCCTTCTCCGGGTCGCGGTCGGGCGGTACAGTGGGCATGTCGGGGTCTCGGTGACGGGCCGGTGTCACCCGCCGGGCCGATTCCTCACCTTTCGCGGGGCGGGGGAGTCGGCCAGCGGCGTTCGCCGGCGGGGGCGGGTCAGGTTCGGTTCCGGCGTTGCAGGTCGGCCCAAACCGGGGTCCAGGTCGCGCGGTCCATCAGTTCGCCGTCCGGCCGGGGGTGGGCGATCCAGGCCAGCACCTCGGCCCGCCGCCAGCGGAGCGCGCCGCCGACGCGCACGTCCGCCGGGCCGAACAGCCCGGCCGCCCGGTGCCGGTCCACCGTTGATTCGCCGAGCGCGGTCAGGGCCGCCACCTGCTCCTTGTCGAGCAGCCCGCCGGCCGGGTCGGTGCGGGCCTCGGCGAGCAGCGCGCGAATGGCCCGCAACTCGCCCAGCACCGCGTCGGATGTCATCGGGGTGTCAGTCACGGCGGAGGTCCTCCCACTCGGCCTGGGTCGGGCAGCCACAGTCCACCCACTCCGCGATCTCCTTCCTCCGCCACTTGCGGGAGCCGCCCAGCCACACCGGGGCGGGCAGCCGGCCGGCGGCCCGGTCCCGCTCCAGCGACGCCTCGGAGCGGTCGAGCAGCGCGGCCAGCGCGTGGATGTCGATCAGCAGCGGCCGTTCGGTCGGTTCCGTCAACTCGTCGTCGGGAGTCGTCATGCCTTCTTCCTCCGTCGGGGTTTGGGTTTCGGATCCCACTTCTTCAGCACGCGGTCGAACCGCCGCTGCTCCTCGTCCAGCGCGAACAGGATCAGCCCGAGGGTCGGCACCGAATGCCCGTCCAGGCGGGCCGCCATCTCCGGCAACTTCCCACTTCGCAGCAACCGGGTGACGCGCGGGTCGTGGCCCTGCCGGGAGCGGTACGTCAGCCGGTGGCAGTGCCGGCAGCCGAAGTACGGCGACCCCGGCGGCAGGTACAACTTCGCCACCCGCCGCCGGCACGGGCGGTCGTTCACCACCAGCGGACAGACGGCCAGGTACCGGGTGCCGCCGTTCGGGGTGGGCAGCGGCACCAGGTCGAACGGCAGGGTCACCTGCTTCTCCTCCGCGCCCCAGCGGTAGCCGAGGACCACCCGGAGGGGGGCCGGGAGGGCGAAGGTGACCGACGCCAGGACCGTCCGGCCGTCGTCGCTCCGCCACTCGAACCGGGCGGCGTGCCCGGCCGTCGGCGGGGTGTCGCCCACCAGCGCGGCGACGGCGAACGACCGGCACTGGTCCACCCGCGTCTTCTTCCGGTGCCACCCCCACCGGCCGCTGGAGATTCCGCCCATCGCGCACCACCGTTCAAAACGTGAGCCTGGGTGACACCCTCAACCGCCTGCACTGAGCTGCCACTGGTGGGCGGACAGCGGCCGGTGCCGTCAGCCGGCTCGCGCCGTTTTCCGTACTCCGCGTGCGCGCCG
>JAYTTN010000369.1:0-5811 GCA_043745295.1 Fimbriiglobus sp.
GGGGCGTCAGCCCCCTGTTCCCTGGGGATTTCGACCACAACAGGGGGCTGACGCCCCCCGCTCGCCAAAATCCGCTGCCGCACCCCCCGGCCCCCTCCCCACGAGTGGAGAGTGACTGTGATCGGTGTCAAGCCACTCGTGGCTGCCACGGTTGGCTTTTTCGGAGGACGGCGTTGGCGATCACCACCAGCCTGCGGGCCACCGCCGCGATGATGACTTGGCCCGCCTTGCCGGCCGTCTTCAGCCGGTCGGCGAACGCCTTCAACGCCGGGTTGTGGACCCGTGCCGACATCGCCGCCATGTCCACCACCGCCCGCCGGCGCGGTTGTTCCTGCCCGTTTTCGCACCGGAGGTGCGAGTGCCGGTAGCCAGGGGTGACAAGCGAACGAAGTGAGCGGAACCCCTGGTCTCGGGTACCGATGGACCGAGCCGCGGAGCGGCGACGGACTCCGTCGTCCCTCCGGGACTCGTGCAATTTCCCCGACGGGTTCCAGGGGTTCCGCGAGCTACGCTCGCCCGTCACCCCTGGCTACCGGCCGCCGCACCTCCGGTGCGAAGACCTCGCGGCGGAAACGCTCACCGAACGTCAGTGAACTCTGATGCCCCCCGGCCCAAAAGAAAATCCGTCCGCCCGGTCTTGACTTTTGTCCACATCATCGAATATAGTATCCGTGTGACCACATCTCCGGGTTGCCGCCATGCCCACTTTCCCGCCCGCCCCCGTCGATATCGACTGCCTGTTGCGCATCGCCCAGGGGCGGCGGCAGCGGCTGCGCGCCCGCTGTCCCGGCGACCGGTTCCGCGCGGCGATGGCCATCCTGAAGCAAGAAAAGGACCGCATGCGGGGCAAGTGGTCGCTGGACTCGGTGTACGAGTGGCCGGACAACGGCGACGACACGCCGTGCGCGCCGCCGATGTCCGCACCGTCGGCTAGCTTGCCGCCCGTGCCGCAGTTCGTTAACCTGCGCTTCCCGTCCCGCTCGATCACCCCCACGCCCGAGTTGGAAGCGCAGTTCCACCGCACGGTGCTGCACTTCCCGGATGCGGCCGACGACGGCGACAATGGAACTCCACCCCCCGGCCCCCTCCCCATGAATGGAGAGGAGGTGTCCGAGGGGGAGGTTGGTTCTTGCGAGCCGCGACCGCCGGAAGCTGCCGGCGCACCCGATTCCCACTTCCGCTGTTGCCCGCCGGCCGGCGGTGTGGCACCATGTCGCCATGCCCACCGACACCGCCCCCCGCCCGACGCACGTCCGGTACGCCATCGTCCTCGTCGCCATGCTCGCGGCCGTCCTGCTCTACCTGGAACGGGTCTGCCTGGGCGTGGCCGAGGTGTTCATCCGCGAGGACTTGAACATCTCGAAGGCCGGCATGGGCTGGGTCATGATGGCCTTCTTCCTGGCCTACGCGCTCGGGCAGGTGCCGGCCGGGTGGCTGTCGCAGCGGTACGGCCCGCGCCTCATGATGACGCTGTACATGCTCGGCCTCGCGCTCTTCGGCGCGTGCATCGCGTTCAGCCAGGACATCGTCACCCTGTTCATCTCCCGGCTGCTGCTGGGGCTGTCGCAGGCCGGCGCGTACCCGACGGCGGCGCTGCTGGTGAAGCGGTGGATTCCGGACAAAGACCGCGGGTTCGCCAGCAGCGTGGTCGCCTTCGGCGGACGATTCGGCGGCGCGACCGCCAACTGGGTCACCGGCCTGCTCATCGTCGCGTTCGTGCCGATGGGCACCCCCACGGCGGTGGCGCCGGCGCAGGTTCTCGACCCCGCACCGGTCTTGTGGCCGACGGACGACCAGGTGAAGGAGCAGAAGAAGTGGCCGGCGCTGGCGGGGGTGCGGGTGCGGGTGACAATCGCCGCCCAAGAACTGCCGGCCGACCTGGATCGGTGGGTGTCCGTTCCCGGCGCGTTCGACGACACCGACTGGGCGAACGTGCCGCTCACGCGCGACGCCAAACGGATCGCCGCGATCCCGCCCGCCGAGCGCACCGCCGAGGAGTCGGCGCGGCTGAACCGGCTGGTGCTGGAGAAGGCGTTCCCCGGCGCGATCCGCCAGCTCCACACCGACGGCTGGCGGCCGACCCTGTACGTCTACGCCGGGCTGGGGTTAGTGGTGGCCCTGCTGTTCTGGGTGCTGGCCCGCAACCGGCCGACCGAACACACCTGGTGCAACGACGCCGAGAAGCGGCTCATCGCGAATGGCCAGGCGACCGGTTCGCAGACCGCCGGCACCGACGCCATCCCGTGGAAGGAGCTGATCCGCAGCCGCAACCAGTGGCTGTTCTCGGCGTTCCAGTTGTTCACGAACATCGGCTGGGTGTTCCTCATCACCTACGCCGCGCGATACCTGGACGAGCGGTTCGGCACGCCGCTCGACGAGCGCGGGCTGATGACCACGATCCCGCTGTTCGCCGCCGCCCTCGGCATGTTGTTCGGCGGCTGGCTGACGGATCGGCTGGCGCGGACCATCGGCGTGCGGTGGGGGCGGGCGATCCCGGCCGGGCTGTTCAAGATTCCGTGCGTGCTGGCGATGGCCGCGTGCCCGTTCCTGCCGTCGGCGTGGGCGGTGGTGGTCGCGCTGACGGTCATGTCGTTCTTCACCGATGTCGGGGTGCCGCCGGCGTGGGCGTTCGCGCAGGACACCGGCGGCCGACAGTCGGCGACGGTGCTGGGCTGGGCGAACATGTGGGGGAACCTCGGCGCGGCCGCCGGGGCGAAGCTGCTGGACACCGTGGCGACGGCGTGGAACCTGGAGGTGATGATGTACTGTTGTGCGGTCTCGTTCGCACTGGCCGGCATCACGGGCCTGCTGGCGAACGCCGCCGAGCCGCTGTTCAAGGAAGGCGAGTGATGCCGAGTCCGTCGCGCCCGAAAAGCGGACAGCCCGTCGATCTTACTCGCATCGCCGTCGGATTTGCCCCCCACGTCTCCGGTCTCGCCGCTACATTTCCGGCATCTCCCGCGGCGCTCCGCCGCGACTCGCCAGGACTCGGTGAACCGCCGTGCCGTTCCATCCGCCCGCGTCCGCGCTGCCGGCCGTCCCCGGCTACACCCTCCGTCGCCGCCTCGGCGGCGGCGGCATGGCCGACGTGTTTCTCGCCGACGACCACGCCGCCAAGCGACAAGTGGCCGTCAAGGTTCTCCGCGACCCGCTCGCCGGCCGCGACCTCCGCCGCCGGTTCGAGCAGGAGGGCGACCTGCTCGCCCGCTTCGCCCACCCGCACGTCATCCCCGTGTACGCCGCCGGGCAGACGCAGGGGGTCATGTACTTCGTGCTGAAATACCTGCCGGACGGCCCCCTCAGCGGGCGACTGGACGACGTGCGGACCTCCGCCCGACGGGTGGTCGCGGTGGTGGCCAAGATCGCCGGCGCGGTGGCCTACGCGCACGGCCAAGGGGTGATTCACCGCGACCTGAAACCGTCGAACGTGCTGATGGACGGGGACGCGCCACTGGTGTCGGATTTCGGCGTGGCGAAGTGGGCGAGCGCGGCCGAGCAGACGGTGCTGGGCACCCGCCTGGGCACCGCCGCGTACATGGCCCCGGAGATGCTCGCACGGGGGTCGGCGGCCACCGGCCCGCAGGCGGACGTCTGGTCGGTCGGAGTAATCCTGTACGAACTGCTGGCCGGCCGCCTGCCGTTCTGCGCCACCACCGACACCGCACTGGTCGATCTCATCCGCCACTGTCCGGACATCGACTTGCCGCCGTGCCTGGCCAGCGTCCCCGACACCGACGACCGCTTGCTGACGATCCTCCGCACGGCCCTGGCGGTGGACCAGCGGGACCGCTACCCGACGGCCGCCGCGCTGGAAGCCGACCTGCACCGCTGGCTGGCCGGCGAGCCGATCCCGCCGTTCGCCGCCGCGCCCGTATCGGTGTCGGAACAGACGCCCCTCCCCACCGCGACGCCCCCCGCCCGCCGCCGCTGGTGGCCGTGGGGGTGAAAACTTCCCGCCCGCCAGTGACAGGGCCATTCCGGTATCGACGCGACGCGGTCCCGACGGACCGCGACCGCGAGGAAGCGTCGGATTCCGGCGAGAAAAGACGCCCCCTCGCGGTCGCGACTCGTCGGTTCACGAGTAGTGGAATGGCCCCGGCGCGCGACCCCGCGCGGGAAAATTCGGCGCATCGGCCTTCCCGCTGGCACGTCGCCCGCGTATATTTCTCAATCCTTCAATCCTCCTCGCGCCGTCGGGGAGGTTGCCGTTTTATAGGGTCGAGCGTTCGACGACGCGAACCCGCCCCGGCTCCAGGTGTGTCATGGCCAAGCAGGTGACCGCGCAAGTCAAGCTCCAGTGCCCCGGCGGGTCCGCGACCCCCGCCCCGCCCGTCGGCCCAGCCCTCGGCCAGCACGGCGTGAACATCGGCATGTTCGTCAAGCAGTTCAACGACAAGACGGGAGCGCCCGACCTGAAGGGGCTGATGCTGCCGGTCATCATCACCGTGTACAGCGACCGCAGCTTCGAGTTCAAGATCAAGTCGCCGCCGGCCGCCGTGCTGCTGAAACTGGCCGCCAAGATCCCGCCGGAGAAGAAGAAGGGCGGCGACGTGATCCCCACCGACGCCAAGAAGAGCGGCAAGTACAAGGGGTTCACGATCACCAGCCAGCAACTGGTGGACATCGCTACCAAGAAGATGACCGACCTGAACGCCCGCGACGTGGAACACGCCGCCCGCATCATCGCCGGCACCGCCCGCAGCATGGGCCTGACCGTCGTGGACTGATTGGCCGATGGGCACCCACAAGGGGTGCCCCTACGAAGTACCAATGTAGGGGCACCCCTTGTGGGTGCCCAGATTTCAACCATCCGCCACCCCTCGCCCCGCGCGAAGGGGGAGGGGCCGAGTCCGGCGAACCGCCGCGAACTCCCCCGCCCACCGGAGTCTGTCGAATCATGGCGAAAGAACCCGAGGCCAAACCGGCCGAGGGGAAGGCCCTCGTTGCGGCCGCCCCTGCTCCCGCTCCCGCTGCTCCTCCCGCCGAAGCCCCGTCGATCCCCCGCCCGCTGCAACAGCAGGGCGGCGGCAAAGCGGCTGACCCGGACGCCCCCAAGAAGAAGAAGAAGCCGGGCGTACCGCCCCGTCGGGGCAAGAAACTCCGCGCCCACCGTCGCAACATCGTCAAGAAGGTGGACGACGCCGGCCAACTGGCGGTCAAGGCCGCTATCGCCTTGCTGAAGTCCGTCAAGCGGGCCAAGTTCGACGAGACGGTCGAGATTCACATGAACCTCGGCATCGACCCGACGCAGTCCGACCAGATGGTCCGCGGCACCGTTTCCCTGCCCCACGGCATCGGCAAGAGCGTCCGCGTGGCGGTGTTCTGCCAGGGGGCGAACGTCGAGAAGGCGAAGGCCGCCGGGGCCGACTTCGTCGGCGGCACTGACCTCGTGGACAGAGTGCAGAAGGAGAACTTCCTCGACTTCGACATCGCCATCACCACGCAAGACCTGATGCCGCAGGTGGCGAAGTTGGGTAAAGTCCTCGGCCCCCGCGGCCTGATGCCCACGCCGAAGGCCGGCACCGTGGTGCCCGTCACCGGCGACCTGGCGGCGGTGGTGAAGGAGTTCAAGGCCGGCAAGGTGGAGTACCGCTCGGACAAGACCGGGCAGATTCACGCCGGGGTCGGCAAGATCAGCTTCGCCGACGACAAGATCGCCGAGAACATCCTCGCCTTCGTCGAAGCGGTTCGCGGGGCCAAGCCGGCCGGCGTCCGCGGCAACTACATCCACGGCGTGGTGCTGTCCGCCACCATGTGCCCCGGCATCCGCGTCACCGTCTGAGTTCCGGGCGCGCGGGGGGGGGCAGCCCC
>JAYTTN010000370.1:0-22130 GCA_043745295.1 Fimbriiglobus sp.
GGCGGCTACGGCGGCGGTGGCGGCGGTCGCCCGAGTGGCGGCGGCGGCTACGGCGGCGGTGGCAGTGGCGGCGGCGGCTACGGCGGTGGCGGCGGTCGCCCGAGTGGCGGCGGCGGCTACGGCGGCGGCGGTGGCGGCGGCGACGACTACCGATAACCTCCCACTCAGCGGACATCCGAAACGACTCGCACGCCCCGGCCAATGCCGGGGCGTGTTTTTTTCTCCCGGTCCCGCGCCTCATTCCCGGCGTCCGCGCCACAACCGCGCCACAAACCCCCTCGTCCGCCCGCCTTCCCGCTTGTCCCGACTCGACCGCCGGGTAAAATAGGTTTACCCTTCGGACACGCACCCTCCGTCCACCCCACGGGCGACCGCCGCCATGGCCCAGACCTTCACGCTCGAACAGGCCGCCGACAAGCTCGGCCTCTCCCCGGAAGAGTTCAAGCGGCGGCTCCGCGACGACTGGAAGTCGGTGCGATCATTCCGCGACGGCCCGACCCTGCGGTTCCGCGCGGCGGACATCGAGGAGCTGGCCCGCAGCCTCGGCCAGGCGTCCGACCCCGGCCTCACCCTCGCCGCCCCCGGTCTGCCGCTGACCGACTCGTCGGAAGAAATTCCGATCGCCGTCCCCGCGGCGAAGTCGCCGGCCCCGAAGTCGCCGGCCCGGAAGCCGGTGGAGCAGCCCCTGCTGCTGGACGACGACACGAGCGAGGACGCCCTCGCCGTGCCGATGGACCCCGCCGGGTCGATGCGCGGGAAGGCGGCGAAGGCGAGCGGCGACAGCGACGTGCGGCTCGACCTGACCCCGACCAAGGGCGGCGCGAGGACCGCCGACGTGACCGAGGAGATTTCCCTGGAACTGCCGGCGACGGGCGGCAGCGGGGTGCTGAAGGCCCCCAGTTCGGTGCGGCTGACCAACCCGAAGTCGGCCAAGCTGATCGGCCCCGGCTCGGCCAAGATTCCCGGCCCGGCCGGGATGCCCGCCGGCGACGACGGCAGCAGCGAGTTCGAACTCAGCCTGGACTCGGACAGCGACTCGTTCGAGCTGACCCTGAACCCGGACAGCAGCGCCGAGGTGGACCTCGGCACGTTCGCCCCGGACGACCGCGGCGGCAGCCGCTCCGGCATCAAGCTGAACAGGCCGGCGGACAGCGGGGTGTCGCTGGAGAAGAAGAAAGGCAAGGCCCCGCCCATCGACGACAGCGACTCGGACATCGACTTCGAACTGACGCTGGACGCGCCCGGCGCGGCCTCCGGGGTGCGGCTGGGCGGCCCCAAGAGCGGCCGGAAGGCCCTCGCCACCGACTCGGACAGCGAGTTCGAGCTGTCGCTCGACGACAACTCCGGCGTCACCGACGGGCTGGTGGACGACCTGAACGCCGAGTCGGACAAGGGCGACATCTTCGAGACCGACTTCGAGCTGCCGGTGGTGAGCGACGACGAGTCCGGGTCCGAGGTGGTGGCCGTCGAGTCCGGCGACACCGACCTGGAGAACTCCGACTTCGACATCGCCATCGTCGATTCGGACGCGCCGATGGACGACGAGAGCGCGAGCCAGGTGGTGCTGGTCGACGACGACATGATGCCGATCGACGACGACGTGGTCGCCCTGTCCGACGACGACGCGGCCCCGGTGTCGGTCGGCCGCAAGCGGCGGAGCCTGCTGGCCGACGACGACGTGCTGATCGGCGAGGAGGACACCGACGGGGTGTCGGCCAGCAAGGCGCTGCGGGGGGTGAGGAAGGGCGTCCAGACCGACGACGACACGCCGATCCGGTCGGCCCCGCTGCCGGCCAAGTGGGGCGTGCTGCCGGCCCTGTTCCTGCTGCCGTGCCTCGTCGTCGTCGTCCTCGGCGGGCTGATGACGTTCGAGATGCTCCGCGGCCAGTGGGGGTACAACCAGCCGAGCAAGCCGAGCGACGCCCTCGTCCGCGGCGTGGCCAAGACGCTGGACATGAAAGTGACCGACTGACGCGGCGGCGCGACCTCACCCCTTCTCCACCTCGGCCACGAGCGCCCGCAGGAACGGCTCGGCGTCCGACACGATGCCGACCGTCTGCGTGCTGCCGCGGTCCATCAACTTCGTCACCGTCGCCGGGCTGATGTCCACGCACGCCACCTTCACCCACGCCGGCAGCAGGTTGCCCACCGCGATGGAGTGCAGCGTCGTCGCCACCATCAGGCAGAAGCCGGTGCCCGGCACGTGCGCCCGCATCTCGGCCTGCGCGGCGAGGGCGTCGGTGATGACTTCCGGCAGCGGGCCGTCGTCGCGGATGCTGCCGCACAGCACGAACGGCACGTCGTGCGTCACGCACTCGTACATGATGCCGGACTTCAACAGCCCGCTGGCCACGGCCTGCTTGATGCCGCCGATGCGGCGGACGGTGTTGATCGTGCGGAGGTGGTGTTCGTGCCCCTCGTCGGTGGGCAGGCCGAAGTCCATCGACACGCCCAGACTGGTGCCGTAAAAGGCCTGTTCGATGTCGTGCGTGGCCAGCGCGTTGCCGGCGAACAGCACTTGGATGAAGCCCTTGCGGATCATCGTCGCCACCAGCTCCGCGCCGCCGGTGTGCACGACGGCCGGGCCGAGGACGGCCATCACCTTCTCGCCGGCGGCCTTGGTCCGCTTCATCGCCGCCGCGATCTCGCGCACGCTCACCGCCTTCGGCCGCTCGCTGCTGACCGGGCTGGCCATGAACTCGAACAGGTTGTGCTTGCGCGCCTCGGCCTCCGGCGGGAACACCCGCGTGCCGGCGCGGCCGACGAGGATGCGGTCGCCGACCCGCACGCCGGTCATGGGCACGCACCGCGCCGCCTTGCCGTCCCCATCGACGAGGATGCCGCAGTCCATTTCCTGATCCTCGACATCGACCCAATCGCCGCTCAGCCGGACTTGCGTGCGGAAGTTCGTCGAGCAGTAGAAGCCGTCCGGGTACGCGCCGGCGATGTCGGCCGGGACCACCGCGCAGTCCTTCGGGTCGGCCGAGACGGCCCCGTGCGGGTGGATCTCGGCGAGGATGGCGTCCAGCTTCGCGGGCGTGTCGGCGGTCACTTGAATGCGGGCGGAACTGGGGTCGTCCTGCTTCTCGCCGAGTTTGAACTCCTCGATGTGGTAGCGGCCGCCCCGCGACAGGATGGCGTCCAGCACCTTCGGCAGCAGGAGGGAATCGACGATGTGCCCGGTCATGACGACGTGTTCGACGACCGGGCGGGTCGGTGCGGCCATTGGAAAACCTCCGAGGAGCGACACCGGTTACGATACGGAGCGAGGCGACCCGAGCGGGACGGCGGGCATTCGGACGACGGCTTTCACCGCGGAGCGGCGGAGCGTGTCGGCCGGCGGCATCGCCTTCTGCGGGTTCATCCTGCGGTACGTCATTTGCCACTCGCGGCCGGGCGACGTGCCGGTGGCGCGAGGGCCGCATCACTCTCGCCTCTTCTTCGCGCGCACCGCTTTCGTCGCCTTCGCCGGAACTCGCCGCCACACGAACGGCATGTCGTCGCCGTGGCGGTACCGCATGGTGCCGGTGATGGCGTCGCTCGCCGCGTGGCACGCCACGTCCGCGGCAGCTCCGTTCACCTCGTCCCCCTCGTCGCTGCCGATGAACGTGAAGAACAGCGCCGCCGCATCGGTATACACTTCGTCCACGCGGCCGGAAATCTCGCCGTCTTGCGCCGCGAAGTGGTAGGTTCCGGCGAACCGCTCGAACTCGGTGTGGGTGATGGGAACGTGCGGATCGGGTGTGATTTCAAGGTAGTCGTCCGTCATCGACGACAGTTCGACGATTTCCCACTTGCCGGAGAGGTCGAGGGCCGGGCGCGAGGGAATACGGGGCATGTCGGTCGGTCTCCCGGTGCAAATCCGCCGATTGATTGTCACAGGCGATGCCCCGGTCCAGCCGGCGGAACAGGTCGCGGCGGTCGGCGAGGCGGTCGAGCGGCACCTCGGGCGCGAGCGGCAGTTCGGGCACGCGGAAGGCGGGCGACGCCGGTTCGCAGCGGAACAGCCACGGGTCGGAGCTGCGGCCGAGGAACTCGGCGTCCTGCCCCGGCCAGACCGAGTTGTCGGTGTTGAAACCGGAGCCGGTGCGTTCACTTCTTTCGGTCCTGAATGCCGAGGGCGAGGCCGCACGCCTTCAACGCGCCGTCGGGCCAGAGGGCGTACCCGTTCGCGGTCAATTGGTACGCCATCGGTGTCGGCCTCAACCTGTTCAATCGACCTCGTGGACAATTCGACCGTCGTCCCCGCGTGTCAGTCGGACGGCGGACACGGAACGGCCCTCGGCCTGCCGCGCCAGCAGCGTCACCGCCAGGCCCGGCAGCACCGACTGGTTCAGGATGTGGTCCACGTTCCGCGCCCCGCTCTCGACCTCTTTGCACCGCGCGGTCACGGCGTCCACCACCGCCGGGTCGAAGGTGAACGTCGCCTTGTGGTTCCGCTTCAGTTGCTCGCCCACGCGCACCAGCCGCATCTCGATGATTTTCCGCAGCACCGCGTCCGACAGCGGGAAGTACGGGATCACGGTCATGCGGCCGAGCAGCGCCGGCTTGAACGCCTTCAGCAGGTCCGGCCGGAGCATGGCGGCCAGCCCGTCCGCGTCCGGCGCGGTCTCCGGGTCGGCCATCGCTTTCATCACCGTGTCGGTGCCGACGTTCGACGTGAGCAGGATGATGGTGTTCTTGAAGTTCACCTCGATGCCGCGCGAGTCGGACAGCATCCCCTTGTCGAACACCTGGTAGAAGATCTCCTGCACCGACGGGTGCGACTTCTCGACTTCGTCCAGCAGCACCACGCTGTACGGCCGCCGCCGCACCGCTTCGGTCAGCACGCCGCCCTCGCCCGACCCCTCGTACCCGCGCGGCGAGCCGAGCAGCTGCGACACCTTGTACTCCTCCTTGAACTCGGACATGTTGATGACGACCATGTTGCGGTCGCCGCCGTACAGCAGGTCCGAGATGGCTAGCGCGGTCTCCGTCTTGCCGACCCCGCTGGGGCCGACGAGCAGGAACACGCCGACCGGCCGCCGCGGGTCGCCGAGTTCCGCCCGCGAGGTCTGGATGCGCTCGGCGATGGCCCGCAGCGCGTGGTCCTGGCCGACCACCCGGTGGCTCAGCTTGGCCGGCAGGTCGAGCAGCGTTTCGATCTCGTTCCGCACCATCTTGCCGACCGGGATGCCGGTCCACCCGCCGACGATCTGCGTGACCGCCGCCGCGTCCACCACCGGCAGCACGAGCGGCGACTCGCCTTGGAGCAGTTCCAGTTCGGCCTTCAGCCGGACGAGTTCCGCCTTCGTCTCCGGGGTCGCGCCGCCGGTCTCGGCCTCGTCCAGTTTCTGCCGCAGCGCCGTCGCCAGTTCTCGCTCCTTCTTCAGCCGCTCGGCCAACTCGTCGCGGGTCTTCTCCGCCGCCGCCTTCCGCTCGGTCAACTCCGTCAGCCGGCCGGCGTGGTCGGTCCAGCCGGCGTTCTCCCGCGTCAGGGTGACGATCTCGATGCCCAGGTGTTCGATCTCGCGGATCACGTCGTCGAGCGCCGGCGGGGTCGCCCCCTGGCTCAGCTTCACCCGCGCGGCCGCCGTGTCCAGCAGGCTGACGGCCTTGTCCGGCAGTTGCCGTTCGGGGATGTACCGGATGCCGAGCCGCACCGCCGCCTCCACCGCCTCGTCCAGCACGCGGACCTTGTGGTGCTTGGCCATCACGTCGGCCACGCCGCGCAACATGCGGATCGCCCGCGCCTCGTCGGGCTCCTCGACGCGGACCTCCTGGAACCGCCGCTTGAGCGCCGGGTCGCCCTCGAAGTACTTCTTGTACTCGTCGAAGGTGGTGGCCGCGATGGTCCGCAGTTCGCCCCGCGCCAGTGCCGGTTTCAGCAGGTTCGCCGCGTCGTTCTGCCCGGCCTGCCCGCCGGCCCCGATCATGGTGTGCGCCTCGTCGATGAACAGGATGATCGGCGTCGCCGACGACTTCACTTCCTGGATGACCGTCTTCAATCGGTTCTCGAACTCGCCCTTCACCCCGGCCCCGGCTTGCAGCAGGCCCAAGTCGAGCGTGCGAACGGCGACGCCGAGCAGCGGTTCCGGCACGTCGCCGGCGACGATCCGCAACGCCAGCCCTTCGACCACCGCCGTCTTGCCGACGCCCGCCTCGCCCGTGAGGATCGGGTTGTTCTGCCGCCGGCGGGTGAGGATGTCGATGACCTGGCGAATCTCGGCGTCGCGGCCGAGGATGCGGTCGATCTTGCCGGCCTTCGCCTGGGCCGTCAGGTCGATGGTGAACTGGTCGAGCGCCGGCGTCTTCGACCCGGCGGCGGGCGCGGCGGGGTCATCGGAACCGCTGCTGCCCGTCGCCGACGAAGTCGCGGCCGCCGCGACTTCGTGCGCGTTCTCGGCGCTGCGGGCGTGGCGGAGCAAGTCCGCGAGTTCCTTGTATAGCTTGTCCTCCGGCAGCTTGGCCAGTTCCGGGGCGGAGGTCTTCACCCGCATGGCCAGCATCCGCTCGGACAGCGCGGCGGCGAGCAGGTGGCCGGAGCGGACCAGCCGCGCGCCGCACTCGATGGACCCGAACAGCCACGCCTCGCGGCTCAGGTCGAGCGTCTCGACCGACAGGTCCGGCGCGCGGCCGTTGCCGGTCTTGAACTTGTTCATCGCGTTCGTCAGTTGCGTCCGCACCGCGCCGGGGTCGATGGAATACTGGCGGCAGACGACGGCGATGTCGTTGTCGGCGGCCTCGAACAGCTTGAGAAACCAGTGTTCCACTTCGACGTGGAAGTGCGTCTTCGAGAGGCACAGCCCGGCGGCCGCCTCCAGCGCCGCCCGGCACGTCGGGTTCAGCTTCTCGAACAGGTTGCGGGCGGTGAGGGAGGCCATGTGCGGTTCCGATTGGGGGGGAGAGAGGTCAGATGCGGTTTTCAGAAACCTCACCCCCCGGCCCCCCTCTCCGTCCCGGAGAGGGGGTGTTCAATGGGGAGTCGTTGTCGGGGGACACCGTCGGTTGCTGGTTTCCTGTGGGCAGACTCTACCGCGATATCCTTATGAACACCCCCTCTCCGGGACGGGGAGGGGGTCGGGGGGTGGGGTCTTCGGCCCCCTACACCCGCGTCACCCACTCGCCTTCGAACACGGCGTCGCCGGCCGGTTCGGGCGGGGGGTCGGAGATCAGCCAGACGTTCCACCCCAGGCGGGGGCCGAGGCCGGCGTCGGCCAACTCCGCTTCGGGCACGTCGCCGGCCGCCAGCAGAAGTTGAATCTCGAAGTCGAACTCCGGCCCGGCGAACGTCTTCGTCAGTTGCGACATCAGGAACAGCGTCTTCCGTTCGGCGATCGGGTCGCGGTCGGGCAGCAGCTCGCGGAACACGTCGTACCTCACCGGCCCGACGACGAGGCGGAACCGCGACTGCACGTCCCACACGCGGTCGCCGGCGATGACGTTCAGGCCGAGGACGCCCTGCTCGCCGAGGCGCGGCTTGTCGGCGTCGGGCACCTCCAGCCACTGCCCGCGGAACGGCTCCACGCAGATCGGCAACTGGAAGTAGTCTTCGAGCAGCAGTTGCAAATTGACCGCGTTGCGCGGCCGCTGCACGAACAGCCCGGCGTAGCGCAGCAACCCGGTGTCGTCGATGCTGCCGAGGACCGACGGATCGGCGGCCGGTTCCGCGCGGTCGGCCCCCGCCGCCGACCAGCGGTATTCCTCGTCCGCCACCCCGCCGCCGCGAATCACCAGCCGCCGCGTCAGGCCGGGCGTGGCGAATCCCATCAGCCCGCGAATGGCCGTGGTGAACGGGTCGGCGGCCGACCGCCGATACTCGCCCCGCTCGAACGGGATGTAGAAGCGGTACTTCTCCCAGGCCCGGTAGAACAGCGAGACGAAGCGGTGGTTGAACAGGTCGAACCAGTCGCGGAGGGCGGGGCGATCCGTGTCGGCGTCGTCGGTGACGGTCGGGATCAGCGCCTGCGTGTAGTGCGTCGGCAGGACGCCGTTCGCCCCGTACAGGCCGAAGAACGTGACCGTCAGCAGCGGCACCGGCCGCTCGTCGGTCGGCGGCGCGAGGGCGTGAAGCTGGCTGGGCGGGAAGGCCAGCGACGGGTGCCCGCGGAACCGCACCGCCTCGGCGTCCGGCAGCGCGTCGGTGCCGACGGGCTTGCGGGTGCGGTCGGCCAGGAATGCCCGCACGGCCGCGAAGAAGTCGAACTCCCACGGAGCCGAAGTCAGCCGGTCGAGGACGGTGCGGGGGGCCATCGGCGATTCCGTGAATCCGCTCGAACCGGGTGGGGGAGAACCGACCGCCGACTGCGTCACTCGCAGGCGGTTCAAAGCACCTCTGCGATAACCCGACCGCTCGGCACCAGGCCCATGCCGGTGATCTGCTCGCTCGTCAGGCCGACGGCGTGGAACGCGGTCGCGCACAGGTCGGCCGGCGTCAGCGGCGTGTCCGCCGGCCGCGCGGCCCGCGCGTCCGACGTGCCAATCACCCGCCCGCCCTTCACCCCGCCGCCGGCGACGAGGGCCGAGTAGCAGCCGGGCCAGTGGTCGCGGCCGGCCTTGTCGTTGATCTTCGGCTCGCGGCCGAACTCGCCGACGACGATCACCAACGTCGTCTTCAGCAGCCCGCGTTCATCCAGGTCGGTCAGGAACGCGGACACCGCCTGATCCAGCCACATGGCGTGGCGGTCCTGCATGATCTGGAAGTTGCGGTAGTGGTGGTCCCACCCGCCGTCGCCGCTGTCCTCCTCGGCCTCGACGTGGTCCGACCAGTTCACCTGCACGAACGGGACGCCGTTCTCCACCAGTCGGCGGGCGAGCAGGCACGACTGCCCGAACCGCGTCCGGCCGTACTTGTCGGCCAGCTTCTTCGGCTCGCCGGACAGGTCGAACATGGTGCGGGCGGACGGCGACGTGAGCAGGTCGAAGGCCCGCCGCCGGTAGGCGTCCATCGGCACCTCGGCGAACTGCTTCTCGGTCTTGTCCAGCGCGGCGTGCAGGGCGGTGCGGTCCGCCAGCCGCTCCGGAGTCAGGTTCGCCGGCAGTTGCAGGCCGGGGAACTTGGTGCTACCGGTCTCGGCGTCGTACTCCATGCGGAACGGGTCGTAGGTCGCGCCGAGTTTGCCGCCGCCCTCGCCGACGATCGCCTTCTTCCCCTGGTGCAGCTTCCCGCCGACGACGAGGAACGGCGACGGCGACTTGCGCGTGGCCGCGTCCCCGACGCCTTTGGCCACCACCGACCCCATCGCCGGCTGGGGAGTGCCGGCGAGCGGTTTGCCGTCCAACCCGGTGCCCCCCGCCGGACTCCCGGTCAAGCCGATGGTGCCCGCAATGCCGTGGTCGTTCGACTGGCAGTGCAGCGTGCGCAGCACCGCGAACTTGTCGGAAAGCCCGGCCAGCTTCGGGAACAGTTCGCAAAACCGCACGCCGGTGAGCTTGGTCGGGATGGTGCCGAACGGCCCGCGGAATTCGAGCGGCGCGTTCGGCTTCGGGTCGAAGGTGTCGAGTTGGCTCGGCCCGCCCCACAGCCACAGCAGCACGACCGACTTGGCCGAACCGGGCGTGAGGCCGCCGCCGGTGTCCTTGGCGCGCAACAGGTTCGCCAGGGTCAGCCCCAGGACCGACGACGCGCCGACCTGCACGAACGCGCGGCGGTCGAGCGTCCGACACGTCCGCTGCGTGGCCCGACCGAGGAGGAGCATGGGAGGGTTCCGTAGTTAGGCGTTGCCCACGGACTCGGCCAACTCCGGGAAATCGGCCTGGATCAGTTCGAGTAGCTGCGTCCGGGCGAGGCAAAGTCCGGCGCGGATCGCGCTCGGGGGACTGTCGAGCAACTGACTCATCTCGTGGAGTGATCGGCCTTCAAAGTAACGCAATTCGATGATCTTTCGCTGGGTGGTGGTCAACGTGGTCAGGATCGCGTTTCTCGTAGCGTCATCGACCCATGCCGGTCGCGGAGGTGATAACATTTGGTTCCCCGTCCCGATCACGGGCCACGTCAATTCCTCGACGGTCGCGTTGCCGCGTTCGGGTGGACCATCGACGAACGTGGAACGGCCGCGTTGGACGCACGACACCACCGGCCACGTCAGTTCCTCGGGAGTGGCGTTGCCGCGCTCCGGCGGGCCATCGATGAAGATGGAACGGCCTTTTCGTTTCCGGGGTGCCGGAGTCGGATCGGGGTTCGCGCTGTTATTCGTCATCGGTCCACTCCCGAGCGAACACTCGCTCCCGCGTGATCGGCTCGTCGATCCCGTCCGCCCAGAGTTGGTACTCGTACAACCCTGGCTCACGAAACGCGATGGGGCCGATGGGGAAGCCGAGTTCATCGACGAAATTCAGACCCGTCAGCTCAACCATCCGACCCGAGGGCAGCGGGAATTCGCGCGGTTCGGCGTTCGCCCCGAGTTGAAACTCCTCTTCATCATCGTCACTCGCGCCGACCCGCACAAGGCGGATTCGCAGCGAATACTCCCCCGGATCGCCCCACAGTTGGACGTACACGAACACGCGGTCGAGGACGACGGGAAACGACCTCCCTTCGGGTGGCTCGACGTGGGTCATGATCCCGGCCAGGTCGAAACTCTCATCGGCCCGCCCGCTCCGCCACAAGGAGCGGCACGTCAGCAGGTGAACGCCGTGCAAACCGAGCGGGTCGCGGTACGGAGGAGGCTCGTCGGCGGTGGGATCGTGATTCATGGGCGGTCCGAGGCGGGATGTGATCGCAGGCCCATTTTCGCCAGGGGCAAACGAAGGTCAAGGTGATATGAAGGCTTTCTCTTGTAGCGTGCGGTCAGTTTACCACAACCGCACCGCCATCACCAACTCGGTAGCCGCAGCAGCGCCGGAAGCGTCGGCTCCAACTCCCGCCAGCGGGCCAGGCCGGCCGTCACCCAGTCCGGTTCGCCGAACGGCCACAGCTCGCCGAACGGCCCGTCGGCGGTGGCGGTCCAGTCGGTGTTGCCCGACGCCGCGAGCGAGCGGAGCAACTGGAAGTCGAACGCGACCAGTTGCTCCGGCACCGTGCCGCCGTCCAGGGCAATCCGCAGGCACTGCATCCCGACGGACGCCACCCGCGCGGGGGTGGTCGCGCGGCACACGTCCACCGCGAAGGCGGCGGCGGCGAACGCCAGTTCCGCGTCCTCGGCGGCCTTCGACGGGCCGCGCTCGCGCACCGCGCTCCGCGCCGAATTCGCCGTGCCGCGGGCGATCTCGGCGGCAATATCGAGGGTGAACCGCGACACCGGGACGCCCCGACAGACGGATTCCAGGAGTGTCAGCACGCCGGACACGGCGTTCAGCCACTCGACCGCTTCCGGGCCGCAAACGCTTTCCGCGCGTGCGATTACGGGAGACAGCCGCACCGCCGCCCGCTGGCACACGGCCGCGACGCCCGACCGGGGCGACTCGGCGAATCGGGTCTCGACTTCGGTCCATCCGGGCAATTTCGACACGCGGCACCGGAGATTTCGGACGGGAGCCGTTTTCTTTTGTACGCGGCCGTCACGGCACCGCACCCCGCCGGTACGGGGTTCGTGGACTGCGACCTATCCCCAAGCCCCGGTGACGCGATGAACCCTCTGCGAACGCTCAACCCGACGCTGCCCGCGATGGTCCCCGTGGCCGTTCCGGTCGCCGTCCTGGTGCCGACGCCGATGGTCGCCCGCCGGGTGCAACCGCAAGCGGCGAAACCCGCCGAGGCGAAGACGCCGACGACGCTGGAAACGGTGGCCAAGGTGGTGGACGGGGTGAACCAACTCGTCGGCTTCGCCAAGAAGTTCTTCGACAAGCCCGCCGGCACGCCGGTCGCCGCGCGAGCCGCCCGGCCGATGCCGCCGGGGTACGCGGGCCAGGAAGAGATGCTGCCCGACGCGGCGTTCGACGGCGGCGGCGACTGGGGCTTCGGCGGGGTACCGGAGATGCCCGCGATGCCCGAACCGCTGGGGTGGGACTTCGGCCAGCTGCTCGGCTTCGACCCCAACGCGCTGGCGGGCAGCTTCGACATCTCCCAGATGATGCCGGACTTCGACCCGAACGTGCTACTGGGCCTGATCGACCCGACCGCCGGGTGGTGAGGCGTTTCGACTTCCCCGCCGGCTCATGCACGCACCCGTTGACGGAGTCCCCTCGGTCGAAAACCTCGGCGGTGACACCGGTTCTTCCACCTCTCCCCGTTGGGGCTGTCGGAGGTAGGTGTTCGGCGGAAACCCCACCCCCGTCCCGGAGCTGTCAGGGGTAAGTCTCGGGATCAACTGGGGTCGGAGACCCCACCCCGTTCCGGAGAGGGGGTGTTCAACGGGACAGCGCGGCAGTGTTTTCGCCGACGAATTCGAGTACCCACGCGGTTTCACCGACACATTTCCGGGTTGAACACCCCCTCTCCATTTATGGGGAGGGGGCCGGGGGGTGGGGTCTCCTGAACTCCGGAAAAACCCAATACCTACCCCTGACAGGGGTCGGGGGTGAGGGCCGAGCCACACCGCCAGAATCCGTTGGCGCACCCTTCCCTCCGGTCGGGCTTGTATCTCGCCGGCCGATCCGTTCCAATCCCGACACGCACTGTTCTCGCCGCACGGACGCGCCCCTGGTGACCCGGCCATGATGGCCCCTCTGACGCCCCTCGCCCCGCCCGCCGCCGACCCGGACTTGCCGCCGGTGCGGTTCGACGTGCGCGTCGGCTCCGGCCGCGCCGCCAACCACGAGATGACCGGCCCGGAGTTCCTCATCGGCGGGACCGACGGGTGCGAGCTGCGGCTGGTCGGGGCCGGTCTGCCGCCCGTCATCTGCCACTTCACCCGCACCAAGACCGGCTTGAAACTCCGCCGCCTCGCGCCGGCCTTCCCCATCCTGTTGAACGGCGCGCCGCTGGCAGGGTCACTGCCCGTGGACGTGGCCGCCGGGGATCGCGTCAGCGTCGGGTCGGCGGATCTGGTCGTGAACCTGCACGGCAAGGGGCACCTGCGGCCGAAGTTCTTCCCCGTCGAACCGGACGCCGCCGCGCCGCCCAAGCCGGTCGCCGTCGATACCGGCCGCGAACGGGCCGAGTTGCAGGCGTGGCAGGCGAAGCTGGAGGAGCAGTCGCGGGAACTGGAAGCCGACCGCGTGGCGTGGTACCGCCGCCGGCAGGAGTTGGAAGTCGAACTGGAACGGATGGGCGAGACGGTGCGCGGGGCCGGGCCGGGCGACCGCGACCGGCAGCTCGCCCGCCGCGAGGCCGAGGTCGCCGACCGCGAAGCGGAAATGGTCCGCGTCCGGCAAGAGCTGACCGACATCCGCACGACGCTGTTCCGCCAGTACGAGGACCGCCGCACCGAACTGGCCCGGCTGTCCGAGTCGGTGCGCGGGGCGACCGACGCCGAGCAAGCCCGCCACCGCGCCACCGAGGCCGACCTCGACCGCCGCCGGCGGGAACTGGACGACGAGGCCGGACGCCGTCAGGAGTACGTGGACGCCGAGGTCGCCCGCCGCGCGGACGAACTGGAAGCGGACCTCCGCCGGCGGAAGATCGAACTGGAAATCCAGCACGAACTGCGGCTGCGACAGATGGCGACCGACGCGGCCGACCGGCGGTCCACGTTCGAGACGGAGCTGGCCGGGTACGAGCCGCGGCTGGCCGACCTGCACGCCCAGCGGGCCGCCGCGACCGCCGGCTTCCGCGACCTGGACACCCAGCAGCAGGCGCTCAACCGGCTCCGCGACGACCTCGCCCGCGAGCGGCAGGCGGTGGACGCCGAGCGGCGGTTCCTGGACGAGCAGCGGGACGAGCGCGAGCGGCTGTTCGCCGTGCGGGAGGCGGAACTCGTCCGCCAGGAAGACCTCGCCGCCGAGGACCGGGCGAGTTTGGCGACCGAGCGCGAGCAGCACGCGGGCGACTTGGTCCGCGTCGAACGCTGGCAGGCGGCGGTGGAAGACCGGCAACTCGAACTCGACCGCCGCGCCGCCGAGATCGACCACCGCACCGAGCAACTGGCCCGCGACGCCGGCGAACTGGAAGAACACCTGCACCTCGCCGAGGCCGAGCAGCAGCGGGTGGCCGGCGAGGCCGACCGACTCGACCGCGTGAAGGCCGACCTCGACGGCCGCGCGGCGCAACTGACCGACCGCGCCGCGCAGGTGGAGGCGCAGCAGGCGGCGCTGGCGGTGTTGCGGGTCCGCCTGGACCGCCAGCAGGAAGAACTGCACCGCGAAGCCGCCCGGCTGACCGCCGACCGCGCCCGCCTGGACGCCGCCCAGCGACACCTCGACGAGCGGCTGTCGGACACCTCCGCCGCCGTCTCCGCCGACGCCCAGCGGCACCTGGATGAGCGGTCGCGGACGGTGGAAGCGGCCGTCCTCGACCTCCGCCGCCAGCAGGAAGCACTACTCGCCGACACCGACGCGCTCCGCCAGCGCGAACGGGCGCTCGACGCCCGCTCCACCGATCTGGCCGAGCAGACGGCGACGCTGAAGGTGAAGCTGGCGCAGGTCGGCGATTTGCAGGCCCGGCTGGAAGCGGATCGGTCCACGGTGCGCGAACGGGAATCGACGCTGACCGACGCCGACACCGCGCGGGCCACCTTCCAGGAGCAGTTGCGGAAGCGGGCCGAGGAACTGGCCGCGCGCGGCCGCCAACTGGACGACCTCGCCGTGAAGCTGGCCGACGACCGGCTGGCGCTCGACCGCCAGCGGAGCGATCTGAAACAGCGGATTCACGACACCGACCTGCGGCTGACGGCGGACGCCCAGCGGCTGGCCGACCGCGACGGCGACCTCGCCCGGAGCGCGGCGGCACTGGCCGACCGCGAGACGGCCCTCGAACGCCAGGTCGCCCGCCTCCGCGACACCGGCAAGAGCGTGGCCGACGGCCGCAAGTCGCTCGCCGACGCCCGCCTACAGTGGGCGACCGAGCAGGCAGCGCTGGCCGAGCAGACCCGGCTGGCGCGGGAGGAACTGGACGCCGCCCGCCGCCGCGCCGTCGCCGACGCCGACGACCTCCGCCAGCAGGCCCCGGACCTGGAAGACCGTGCCGCCGCCGCCCTCGACCGCCTGACCGCCGCGCGGGAACTGGTCCGCGGGCAACTGGCCGAGTTGCACAGTTACGCCACCCAGAGCCGCGACACGCTGGACGGCTTGCGCACCGACCTCCGCACCGAGGCCGAGCGGCTCCGCGACCGCGAACACCGGTTGGAGGCGGCGCGCGGCGAACACCGGCTGGCCGTCGCCGAGTTCCGCCAGCAGTTGCTCGACTGGCAGTCGAAAGTGGGCGAGCTGAAGACGCTCATGGCCCAGAGCGAACACCGCATCGACACCAAGCAGGCGGACTTGATCGCCGCGTCCCGCCGGTCGGACGAGACGGCGCTGGAACTGGCCCGCCGGATGGAGCAACTGCGGATCGACCAGGACGACGTGAGCGAACG
Organism: Fimbriiglobus sp.; assembly: GCA_043745295.1. Taxonomy (GTDB): domain Bacteria; phylum Planctomycetota; class Planctomycetia; order Gemmatales; family Gemmataceae; genus JALHQU01. The sequence goes on from JAYTTN010000370.1 coordinate 15,372, forward strand.
GCGGGTGCAGGTGGAACGCCACCTCGCCGACATGCGCGAGTGGTACCGCAAGAAGCTCCGCGACCTGGCCGACCGGGGCGGCAGTCCCGGCCTCGCGCCTCCGGCCCCGACCGAACAGACCGAGCGGCCCGACGTTCTGCCGATGACGGCCGACCTCGACCCCGGCGACAAGCACCTCGGCGAACTGCTACAGTCGCTGGAGTTGGTGGACGCCGAGACCGTGAACCAGTTGTGGGGCGAGGCGCAGCGGCAGCGGCGGACCCTTCGCCAGGTGCTGCTCGCCAGCGGGGCGATCACGCTGTACCAGCTCGCGCTCATCGAAGCCGGCAACCTCGACGCCCTCATGCTCGGCCGGTTCCGCGTCGTGGACCGCGTCCGCGTCACGCCCCGCGAGGCCGTCTACCGCGTGTCCGACCCGACCCGCGCGGGCACCGGCCTGTGCGCCCTCCGCGTCCTCGGCGACGCCGAGATGCACGACGCCACCCACCCGGACGAGTACCGGATGCGGTTCGCCGCCGCCCTCGCCGCCCCGCACCCGCACCTGGTCGCCACGCTGGAAGTGCTGGACGTGAACGGCCGGCCGGCGGTGGTGCAGGAACACGTCGCCGGCCTGCCGGGGTCCGAGTGGCCGGCGGCGGCGGCGGTGCCGGGCGTCTGGCTGGCGCTGCTGACGGCCGCCGCCGAGGGCATCGACGCCGCCCACCAAGCCGGCCTTGTCCACGGCCGCATCACGGCCGACACGTTCGTCCTCGCGGCCGACGGGTCACTGAAGATGACTGGCTTCGGCGACCCGCCGTGGCTGGCCAACGGGTTCGCCGCCAGCTTCGACCCGACGCCGGAACTCGACCTGCGGGCGCTGGGGCAGGTGGCCTTCGGCTGGTCGGTGCCGGCCGCGCCGGGCAAGAAGAAGACCGGCCGCGCCGCGAAGGGACTACCGGAGCCGCTGCTCGCCGTGCTTCGCCGGTTGGAGGCCGACCCGCCGAACGCGATGGGCGACACCGTCAGCGGAGCCGAGCCTTACCGCAGCGCCGGTGAACTGGTGGCGGAGTTGCACAAGCTCGCCGCCAAGCACCCGGCCCCGCCCGACGCCTGGGCCGACCTCACCCGCTTCGTGTCCGACCACGCCGGCGACACGGGGGTTCGCAAGGCCGGGTGAGGGTCGTGAGAGCAAACTTCGGGGTGGTGTATCGCCTCGTTTGCCTGCCGGACCGAGCAACGGCCACGCCGCCCACGGGGTCGGGCCGTTGCTCGATCCGGCAGGCGACGGCGAATTGTTCGAGCAGTTTCACGGGATGAACTCCCAGATGGCATAAAACCGGATGGCGGCGTCCGACCTTTTCCGCAAATTCCGGCCGGGCCGCAAGAAAAAACTTGACAGCGATTTCCGCCTGCCCGTATTATCCCAATGAGTGAAGGCGTTTATCCCAATCACCGGGGATTGGGATAAGTATCTGTTCGGCGGACAGCGTGAGGATGGCGTATGCTTTGCAAGCAGTGCCGGGGGAAGAAGCGGTGCTTCCACTCAGCTGAGTTTCGGCGCCTATTCCCCAACACACCCGATAGCGTACCCTGTAGCCGCTGCAACGAGACGGGTTATGAGAAGGATGATTGCTCAACTTGTAATGGGAGCGGGGAAGTTTGGAAAGAGACCGGATGTTACGACGCAATGACTTGGGCGTGGCATAGCACAAGGTGGAGGGGCAAGTGCGATCGCTGTAAGGGCACCGGGAAGGTGGATTCTGACTGCTTCATCGCCACAGCTGCTTGCGGAACGCCGCACGCCGACGACGTGGTCAAACTTCGTGCCTTCCGCGACACCATCCTCCGACAGTCAGTTGCTGGAATGAAGCTCATCACCATCTACGAGATGGTCTCACCACCCCTGGCGCGATTCGTTTCCTACTGGCCGTTGATGCGGGTTCTGGTGCGCTGGAGTCTGATCAAGCCGGCGCGCATGGTAGCGGATCGGATTTTGTCGGCACGCAACAAACGGTCGCGAGCCAAGTGAGGTGCAAACTCGCCGCCCCAGGAACTTCCCCCGTAACTGATGGCGGTTGACCCTCTTCTCCCCTCGTTTTCGCCGCACGGCGCGCGGACGCCCCGCCCGCCCCACGGCGGCTGTCGCACGGTCCCCGGTTCACGATTCACCGCCCGACACGACCCGGCACCACCCGCCCGACCGACCTGCGGGCAAGTCGGCAAGCTGGTGGACTGCCTCACCCTCTCCGGGACGGGGTGGGAGTCGGAAACCCCCGGACGTCACCCCGCACCCGACCCATCTGAGCGGACGATTTCGGACAATCTTTCCATTTTAATTTGACAAACCCAAAAACGGAACGCATAACCACTGGTGTCCACTTCCCGCTCCGGAACACCGCCACCGGGCCACCGAACGGGCCGACGCGCCTTTCCCGCCCTCCCCCCGGCGGGTAACATGGCCGGATGACTCCCGTCGTCCCCCTGCCGCTGACCGCCGACACCCCGCCCGCCGACCGGCGCGCGATCCTGGATGTCCACCCCGACGACCTCAAGTTCTGGTTCGAGGAGCGGCGGCAGCCGCCCATGCGGGCCAAGCAGGTCCGCCGGCAACTCCTCGCCGCCCGCGCCACCGCCTTCGCCGACATGACCGACCTGCCGAAGGGGTTGCGCGAGGACTTGACCGAACACTTCGCGCCGTTCGGCAGCACCGTCGTCAAGCACCTGAAAGCCGGCGACGACACGCACAAGCTGCTCGTCCGGCTGGCCGACGGCAAGCTCATCGAGTGCGTGCTGATCCAGAACGACGGCCGTGCCACGGCGTGCGTCAGCACCCAAGTCGGGTGCGGCATGGGGTGCGTCTTCTGCGCCAGCGGACTGAACGGCGTGGCCCGCAACCTGACGGCCGGGGAGATCGTCGAACAGCTCGTGCTGCTGCGGAATCTGACCGACGCGAACACCACCCGCGAGGACCGCGCCCCCCGCCTCACGCATATCGTCGTCATGGGTATGGGCGAGCCGCTGGCGAACCTGGAGAACCTGCTGGACGCGCTCGCCGTCGCCGGCGATAAGGATGGGCTGGGCATCGGCCAGCGGCACGTCACCATCAGCACCGTCGGGCTGCCCGCGAAGATTCGCCGGCTGGCCGACAGCGGCAAGCAGTACCACCTGGCGGTGTCGCTGCACGCCGCGAACGACGAGCTGCGGAACCGCATCGTGCCGACGAACGCGCAGACCGGCATCGCCGACATCCTGGCCGCCGCCGACTACTTCTTCGACACCACCGGCCGGCAGGTGACGTACGAGTACGTCGTCCTCGGCAAGCTGAACGACCAGCCGGACCACGCCTACGAACTGGTGAGCCTGCTGCGGGGGCGGAAGGCGTTCGTCAACCTGATCCCGTGGAACGACGTGGCCGGCCTGACGTACCGCCGGCCGACGGACGGCGACCTGCGGGGGTTCATCGACACCCTCCGCGAGGGCGGGGTGAGCGTCCAGGTCCGCCGCCGCAAGGGGGCCGACATCGACGCCGCCTGCGGCCAACTGCGGCGGGACGCCGAAGGCAGGGGACAGGAGGCAGGGGACAGGAGGCAGGAAGCAGGAAGCGGAAGGCAGGAAACAGGGGGCAGGGGACAGGAGACAGGGGACAGGAGGCAGGAGGAAAAAGACGGAGACACAAGCCCAACCTTCCCGCCGCTCACGACCGCCCCCACGCAACTGCCAACACCGTAACCCCGACTTCCTGACTCCTGACTCCTGACTCCTGACTCCTGACTCCTGACTCCTGACTCCTGTCCCCTGCCTCCTGTCCCCTGCCCACCGCCATGACCGGCCAGACCAGCGCGATCATGGCCCTCCGCGACCCGGACATCCGGCTCATGCTGCGGGTCCGCGCCGACGACCGGGCGGCGTTCGCCGACCTCGTCGAGCGGTACCGGCACCGGCTGGTCGGCATCATGAACCACCTGATCGGCAACGCCGACGAGGCCGAGGACTTGGCCCAGGAGGTGTTCCTGCGGGTGTACCGGACGCGGCACAAGTACACGCCCAAGGCCAAGTTCAGCACCTGGCTGTTCACCATCGCCAACAACCTGGCGCTGAACGCCATCCGCGACCGCCAGCGGCGGCAGGCGTTCCCGCTCGACCTCCGCGACTCGGGCGCGCACGGCCTGCGGCCGACCGAGCCGATGGCCGCCGACCGCGGTGCCCCGCCCACGGCCGGCCTCCAGCAGCAGGAGCTGGCCGCCGTCATCCGCGCGGCGCTGGACGAGCTGAACGAGCGGCAGCGGGTGGCGGTGGTGCTGAACAAGTTCGAGGACATGAACTACGCCGAGATCGCCGACGTGATGGGGCTGACGGCGAAGGCGGTGAAGTCGCTGCTCAGCCGCGCGCGGGCGAAGCTGCGGGAGCGGCTCCAGCCGTACATCTACATGGACGCCGAGCCGCCCCTTCCGGCCGACGACGAGGGGTGACACGCGGTGCGCGGCCGGACAATCCGGGCAACGCGATGATGGTTCGGCTCGCGTTTCGGACATCGCAGGAGTGCCCGCTCCGAGTGCCCGTCGCACCCCCGACCGAGGACGCCATGAACCGACTCCCCCCTGCGGCACTCGCCCTGCTGCTGACCCTCGCCGCCGTCGCCCCGTCGAGTGCCGAACCGGAACCCAAGGACAAGACCCCCGACCCGCAGTGGCTCCGGACGGAATTGAGCCGCGTCCGGGGAACGCGGAACCTGCCGGCGGTGGCCGCGTGCGTCGTCGCGGGCGACCGGGTGCTGGTGGCGTCGGCGGTCGGGGTTCGCAAGCAGGGGGACGAAGCGCCCGTCACTCGCGACGACAAGTTCCACGTCGGGTCCATCGCCAAGCCGATGACGGCCACCCTCGTCGGCGTCCTGGCCGACCAGAAGAAGGTGCGGCTGGACGCGACCGTGGAGAAGATGTTTCCGGAACTGAAGGCGGACATGCGGGCCGAGTACCGCGGCGTCACGCTCTTCCAGTTGCTCGGCCACGTCTCGGGGATGCCGTACCAGCCGAAGACCTCGGAGCGGGACACCGACGCGCGGGGCGCGACGCTTGCCGACAAGCGGTACGAGTACGTCAAGGCGGCCGTCGCCGACGCGCCGGAAGCCCCGCCGGGCACGAAGTTCATCTACGGAGGCGGGTCGATCATCGCCGCCAGCTACCTGGAACGGGCCGCCGACAAGCCGTTCGAGGAGCTGCTGACCGAACACCTGTTCAAGAAGTTGAAGATGACCTCCGCCGCGTTCGGCTCGACCGCCACCGCGCCGGACAAGGTGGACGGCCCGTGGGAACACGACGTGGCGGACGGCAAACTGAAAGCCGTCCCGCCCGACGCGGCGCAGGCGGCCCAGGCCCGTGCCCCGGCCGGCCGCAACGTCGTCTGCACGGTCGCCGACCTCGGCCGGTTCGCCGCCGCGACGCTGCTGGCGTCGCAGAAGAAGGGCCAACTGCTGACGCCGAAGACGGCGGCGGCGATCCTGACGGTCGTCCCGCCCGGCCACCACACGCCGGCCTGGGGGTACGCCGAGCGGGTCGAGTGGGCGCGCGGCCCGGTCCTGTGGCACTCCGGCTCGAACCTGCGGAACTACGCCCTCGTCCACGTCGTGCCGGGCGAGAACTACGCCATCTGCGTGATGACGAACGTCGGCGGCAAGGACGCCGAAACGGCGTGCAGCGAACTGAACCTGTTCCTCGCCGCCCGCATCCGGAAGGACGGCCTCGCCGGCCTCAAGTGAGGTCGGGAATCGACGGGCAAGCGCCGTCGGAATCCGAACCCCGCCCTCGCGGCCGCCGTCACTTCCCCCATGCACGACACCTTCCTCATTCCGGTCGGCACGCAGGTGGTGCTGCGGTTCGCGCACCCGGTGCCGCACGCGGCCGAGCCGAAGCCGGCCGGCAGCGTCGGCGTAGTCGTGGCCGCGCCCGACTCCAACGAGCGGGCGTACCTCGTGCGGTTCGTGGACGGCCGCGAGCTGACCGTGAAGTTCGGCGAACTGCTGATCCGCAAGCACGACGCCGCGGACGTGACCGTCACCCCTGGCCCGGATGTGAGCGCATTCGTGGTGCTGCGGGTGGTCCTCGGTTCGCGGGCGTTCGGCCTGTCCACGGATTCGTCCGACGAGGACCGCCGCGGCGTCTACCTGCCGCCGGCCGACTGGCACTGGAGTCTGGTGAAGCCGCCGGAGCAGGTGGAGTCGTTCGCCCCCGGTGTGGAAGAGGTGGTGTGGGAACTGGAGAAGTTCCTCCGGCTGGCGCTGCAAGCCAACCCGAACATCCTCGAAGTGCTGTGGTCGCCGCTGGTGCTGCACGCCGACAACATCGGCACGGAACTGCGAGACCTGCGAACCGCGTTCCTGTCCAAACGTCTGTTCCAGACGTACTCCGGGTACGTCCTGTCGCAGTTCCGGCTCATGCGGAAGGGGTTCGAGAAGTCCGGCACCTTCAAGGTGAAGCACGCCATGCACCTGTTGCGGCTGCTGCACAGCGGGGCGCACGCCATGCGCGAGCGGGACATCCGCGTGGACGTGGCCGAACACCGCGCCGAGCTGCTGGCCGTGCGGCGCGGCGAGCGGACGTTCGAGGAAGTGGCGGCGCGGGCGCTGCACCTGAACGCCGAGTTCGAGGCCGCGTATGTGGCGACCGAACTGCCGGACAAGCCCGACGTGGAACGGGTGAACGGGTTCCTGGTGTCAGCCCGCCGACGGTCTTGTTAGCCCGCCGCGCCAGCAAGGGGCCAACCGCCGACAGGGATACCCACAAGCCC
>JAYTTN010000371.1:0-5801 GCA_043745295.1 Fimbriiglobus sp.
CGCAAGGGCCGTGGGTGGCAATCCCAGCCACACGGTTCGCCACCCACGGCCCTTGCGGGCCGGGTTCGCCTTCAAACTCAGCCGCTCCCTCGCGGTCGCGGCTCGCAAGAGGTTCCCATGCTCCGGTTCGCCACGACGCCCGACCACCTGTCCCGCCGGACGGCACTGCAACTGACGGCCGGCGGGTTCGGCGCGGTCGCGCTGAACGCCCTGCTCGGGCAGGCCGCGCTCGCCGCGCCCGCCAACCCGCTCGCGCCCAAGGCCCCGCACTTAAAGGCCCGCGCCAGGCGGGTCATCTTCCTGTGCATGAACGGCGGGCCGAGCCACGTCGATACGTTCGACCACAAGCCGAAGCTGACCGCCGACGACGGCAAAGCCCCCCCCGCCGGCAAGGGTCGCGGATTCGGCGCGGGCAAGCTGCTCGCCTCGCCGTTCAAGTTCAAGCAGCACGGCCAGGGCGGGCTGTGGCTGTCCGAACTGTTCCCGAACCTCGCCAAGCAAGCGGATTTGCTCTGCCTGCTGAACGGCATGCACACGAACGTCCCCGCCCACCCGCAAGCGTTCCTGCAACTGCACACCGGCACCTCGCAGTTCGTCCGGCCGAGCCTGGGCGCGTGGACGCTGTACGGCCTCGGCACCGCCAACGAGAACCTGCCGGGGTTCGTGTCGATCAACCCGCCGACGCAGAATGGCGGGTCGCAGAACTACGGCAGTTCGTTCCTACCGGCCATCTTCCAGGGCACCCGGCTGGCCGGCGGCGGCCCCGGCGGGATGGGCATGGGGCCGATGGGCGGCGGGGGCGGCGGACCGAAGATGAGCAACATCGCCAACCCCAAGCTGAGCAAGGAGAGCCAGCGCGAGCAACTCGACTTCGTGCAAGCGCTGAACGCCGAGAAGCTGGCGACCGACAAGACCAACGAGCAGGTGGACGGCGTCATCGCCAGCTACGAACTCGCGTTCCGAATGCAGCGCGACGTGCCGAAGGTGATGGACCTGTCCGGCGAAACGAAAGACACGCTGGCGCTGTACGGCATCGGCGAACAGGCCACGACCGGCTTCGGCCGCCAGTGCCTGCTCGCCCGGCGGATGGTCGAGGCCGGGGTGCGGTTCGTCGAACTGACCTACGGCAACTGGGACCAGCACCGCAACCTGAAGGCCGACCTGGAGCGGCACTGCGGGGCCATCGACAAGCCCATCGCCGGGCTGCTCGCCGACCTGAAGGCGCGCGGGATGCTGGAGGACACGCTGGTGGTGTGGGCCGGCGAGTTCGGCCGCACGCCCGTCGCGCAAGGGACCGACGGCCGCGACCACAACAACAAGGGGTTTTCGGGCTTCTTCGCCGGCGGCGGCACGAAGGGCGGGTTCGCCTACGGGGCGACCGACGACCACGGGTTCGAGGCGGTGACGGGCAAGCTGCACACGCACGACCTGCACGCCACCGTCCTGCACCTGCTCGGCCTGGACCACGAGAAGCTGACGTTCAAGTACGCCGGCCGCGACTTCCGCCTGACCGACGTTCACGGCGTCGTGGCGAAGGACATCCTGGCGTGACCGGCGGCCGTCACCCCCGCCACTCCTTCCAGTCGCCTTCGACGGCGTCGGCCAGCACCTTGGCCGCGCCGCGGAGCCAGTCGGCGGGGAGCGCGTCGAGGTGCCGGCGGATGTCCTTCGCCGCGCCCGGCGTGCCGAGGTGGACGTTCGCCGTCTCCGCCCCCATCGCGTGCAGCACGGTGTCCAGATCGTCGGCGGAAGCCAGTTGGCCGAGTCCGATCCGCATCGCTTTCGGGCCGAGCCGCCGCGTCACCCACTCCGGGCCGGGCCGGTAGAACGGGTCGGGGTTGCGGATCGCGGCGGCGACCAACTCCGCCATCCGCGACGGGGCGTCGGTGCCGGCGTCCCACGCCGTCGATGGCGGCGTCACCCGCTTCGCCTCCCGTGCCAGCCAGCCGCCGGCCGCCTGCACGCGGGCCATGTACCGGGGCTTGCCGAGGCTGCCCATGCCCGTCTCCAGCCGGGGCCGGTACTCCGGCCGCGCCGCCGCCAAATCCTCGGTCAGGGCGGCCCGCGCCTTCTTCGGCAGCGGGGGCACGTCCGCCGGCCAGTCCTTCTCGAACGCCTTGCCGAGCTTCTTCCAGAACTTGTCCGGCGGGTCGCCGTCGTAGGCCAGGGCGCGCAGCTCCTGGTGCCGCTCCTCCAGCACGAACGGGTCGCCCTTGCCGCCGACGCCCTCGCGGTAGCCGGCCAGGATCGCCGCGCACGCCGCCTTCATCGACACGTCCAGCCCGGCGTCGGCGCGGGCCAGTCGCACGCTCGCCGCCAGCCGCACGAGGTCGTTCGCGTAGGGCAGTTCGTCGGCCTCGTCGAAGTCGTTGACGCCCCAACACAGGCGGCCGTCGCGGTCCCGCCAGATGCCGAAGTTCTCGACGTGCAGGTCGCCGACGGCGAGGACGCGGGGCGCGGCGGCGAGGGCGTCGCCGGCGTGCGCCCGCCAGTGGTGCGGCCAGCGGTAGTAGGTGCCGCGGAAGAACGGGAACGGGTCGTCCGGGTCGGCCATCGCCTCCCGCTTGTGCGCCAGGTCGGAGGGGAAGAGCGGCCCGAACCCGGCGAGCCAGGCTTCGTAGGCGGCGGTGGCGGTGCGGAGGTCCATGCCGGACAGGGTAGCGAAAGTGGGCAACTTCGGCGATCCGGGGGAACTGATCCGCTGCAATTCGGCTACTGACCTGTTCAAAGTGACATTTCTTATATTATTCTTGGATTGCTTCCTATTCTACGACCCACCCACCCCGACGCAGACCGGCAACCATAGCGAGAGCACCCATGCGTACCAACGACTTGCGACCGATTCCGCTCGACGCGAGCGTCCTCCACGCCGCCCCCGAGCCGACCCCGTGGCTGTGGGACGGGTACCTGAAGCCCGGCGACATCACCCTGCTCACGAGCCAGTGGAAGACCGGCAAGACGACCCTGCTGACGGGCTTGCTCCGCTGTCTCGGCCCCGGCGACCCGTTCCTGGGGCGGGTCGTCCGCCCCGGCCGCGCCTGGGTGGTGTCCGAGGAGTCGCTCGACCTGTGGGCCGACCGGGTGCGGGCGCGGCCCATCGGCCCGCACGTGCAACTGTTCGCCCGCCCGTTCCGCGGCCGCCCCACGGCCGACGAGTGGGGGCACCTGATCGACCGGGCCACGGACGCCCGCGCGGCCGGCGAGCTGGACCTGTTCGTCGTCGATCCGCTCGCCTCGTTCCTCACCAGCCGGAGCGAGTCCGAGCCGACGACGCTGCTGGAGGCGCTCCTCCCGCTGCACCGGCTGACGACGGCCGGCGCGGCGGTGCTGCTCCTGCACCACCCGCGCAAGAAGCCGGCCGAGGCGGGCAGCACGGCGCGGGGCGGCGGGGCGCTGCTGGGGTTCGTGGACCTGACCCTGGAACTGACGCGGTTCCGGAAACTGAAATCGGACGACCGCCGCCGGCTGCTGTTCGCCCAGTCGCGGCGGGCGGAGACGCCGACCCGGCTGGCCTACGAGTGGGACGCGGCGGCCGACGAGTTCCGCCTCGTGCCCGACCCCCGCGAGCGGCAGTTCGAGGACAACTGGGAGGTGGTCCTGGCGATGTTGGGGGAGCGAGGCGGGACGCTCACCTGTAAGGAGATTCGGCAGTTCTGGCCGGACGACGCGGAGCGGCCGAGCGAGGCCGCCCTGTACAACTGGCTGAACCGGGCGTTCGCGCGGAAGTTGATCCGCCGCGACGGGCAGGGCAACTCCGGCAGCCCGTGGCGGTACCGGCTGGAGACCGAGGCCGACGCCTACGACGACCGGCGTGAACTGCGGCCCCTCCGCGGGCTGGACGGGTGAGGGGCGGAGTGGCTCGCCGTGAGGCGTCGCCGGGCGACGTGGAGAAGCGGGCGGACGCTCGCGGTGGTGTCGTTGGCGTGAGTGGGATCGCCCGTCGGCCGCATGCGCCGAGCCGGGCGAAGTGCTCTTTGACATGACGAGCGGAAAAGGCTGCTTCGGTGACGGCTCGCGGAGAAGGTGCGCACCGAGCGAGCGATTTCGATGGAACTTCAGCAAGAATCAAGACTTAGGCTCACCTAACGTTCCTGGGGCGGCGTCTTGGGGCCGGCCGAACTGCGATTGGACCACCGCGATCTAGTCTCCGACAGCGCTCAGCGTCAGGACATCCGCAACGGGTGCTCGATGACGCACCACCCCCTGGCGAGATCGTAGTAGGCTGTGTTCTCGATCCTCACGCGATCAAGGTAGTTGCCGATCGATATCTCCCCGAATCGTGAGAACACTTCGAGAGCGAGGTTGAGGATGACACCCTCCCCGGAGTAGATCGCGTTGCTCGCCACCGTTAGGCCGAACGGCAGCAAGATTTCTTTGGCAATTCGGAGGACGGCATCAGCGGTTCGATTTTGCGGGAGGAGTTGACAGTTGCGGATCCCGTCCGGCAACTCGATCGAGAAGAAGTGGAGGTGCCCGTCCGCGTCGAACAACCCTTCGCCGGGCTCGAGAATGATGGGGTAGTGACTCCCATCGCCCCACCTCACCGGGGGCCAAGAGACGCTCCGCTGGTTGGGTGTAAGCGTAACTTCCGCCATGCGATTGACTCCTTAAGGAAAATGCCGCGCGATCCATCTCGGTAGCTGGAGACAAAGAGTCGGTGGAACCTGCGAAAATTCAGCCACGACCTAGTCTGCTGGAGCGCCACGTTCGGCGTCTGTGCTAAACGCGATCTGGGACCACCTCGGAACAGAGAGGACATCGGAGAACACCAGTAAGCTCCGCAGCCGACACGGCTTGCTGACAGTAGCGGTCCATGCACTTTTCACAACAGTGCTTGTGGCAGCACTTCGTTTCACAGCGCTGGCCCGAGGTGAGATACTCTTCGCACATGTAGCAGACCATCCCGATGGCACATCGACAGAACGGGCACCGGGCAGTTTCTTGTCCGCGGTAAACGGACTTGAGGTTGTTGAAGCACGCGACGCAGACGTGTTTCCCACAGCACCCGAAGTGCATGGTGGTCCCAGCCAGCCGTTTGCATTGGGGACAGGTGAACTGTCCCTTCGCCCAATCGAACCACAGTTCAGCGGCGATTCCAACGATGTCCATTTTTGTTCTCTGAGGGTACTCGTTTCTCTCTCATTAATCCGGTGTAGCCCATTGCGGAAACGAACGCGAGTCTCAGCCGTGCCGGAACTCGCGTTCACAAGATCGGGAAGAATCGCCCATTACCAGTCGCTGTGGTAGTCAGGAAGGCACGAGCCCTCCCGACCTCTGGTCCGTCTTGTACTGGCGTTGGCATAGTGGACATCGCTGCGTCAGGCGCAGATCGGCCTTCCACGGAGGAAGGCACTTCGCATCGCAGAGTTTGGCGTTGCAGCACGGGGTCATGGTTGCGTTCGCGGACATGGTAACTTCGCCGCACTTGGCGCAGCATGACCCTTTACTCAACCAATCGAGCAGTCCCATCAGATTCCCCTCTTAGTGTGGCATCGGCCAGTCATCGTGAGGTCAAGTCTATCGACACGCAATCGTGTTCGCTTCCGACGACTCGACATTTTGACGCCACCCCGCGCTCTTGCCGAACTAGTAATTAGGCCGCGCGGGCGCGATCTATCCCGGTTGAGGTTTCGGCGATTCGATACCCTGACCTATGGTCAGGGCATCGTCCGGCCGGTCTCGTGTCAACTATCCCACTAACGCACCGCGCGCCGGGCGTCGTTTCGTCATTCGTCCAAGTGGCTTTTCACGCCCCGCCCGCCCCTGTTCAGCACGTGCGTGTAGATCATCGTCGTGGCCGG
>JAYTTN010000372.1:0-5798 GCA_043745295.1 Fimbriiglobus sp.
CTTGAGGAGCCGCGCTCAGTGGCGCGGCTCCTCAAGTCGCCGCGAAGAGGGGGATTCACCTCCCGGCTTCGGCCTTCATGTGGCAGTTCTTGTACTTCTTCCCGCTGCCGCACGGGCACGGGTCGTTGCGGCCGACCCGCGCGCCCACGTTGCGGATCGTCTCCACCTTCTTCTGCTGGTCGCCGCCGCCGCTGGTCGTCTGCTGGCTGGCCTGCTCCATCGCCACCTGCGCCGACCGCGCCTGCATGGCCGACTGCGCCGACTGGTGGACCGACCGCGCGCCGGCCCACATGGCCGCCTCCACCTGCTCCTCGCCCACGTCCTCGACGCGGAACACGGCTTCGCTCACGCGGTCCCGCACCCCGGCCCACATCTCGTCGAACAGCTTCATCCCCTCCCGCTTGTACACGATCTTCGGGTCTTCCTGCGCGTACCCCGCCAGCCCGACCGTGCTGCGGAGGTGGTCCATCGTCAGCAGGTGCGCCTTCCACGCGCCGTCGAGCTGTTCCAGCAGCAGGCTCCGCTCGGTCTGGTGCATCTCCGGCCGGTGCTTGGTGTCGAACCAGTTCAGCAGGGTGTGCACCACTTCCGTCGGGGTCTGGCCGGTCAGCTTCGCGGCCTCCAACTCGTACCCCAGTTCGGCCCGGCACCACGCCGCCAGTTCCTCGGCGTCGGCGGCCTCGGCCACCTTCGCCCCGCTCAGCGCCTCCTCGACTTTCGCCACGATCTCCGGGTGGTTCAGCGTCGGCTGCGCCGACTTGCCGGCGGCCAGCAGCATGTCGCGGATCTTCGGCCGGGCCTCGGTGCGGATGACCTCCTCCGAGATGCCGGTGGCACCTGGGAAGCGGGTCAGCGCCCAGCGGAACAGTTGCTCGCGGTCGGGCCGGCGATCCGGGCGGGTCTTCTCCGGCAGGTACGACGCCATGCCCACCTGCACCGGGAACTCGGCGTCCTTCAGCCGGTAGTGTTCCCGCACCTTCGCCCGCAGCAGCGGCTCCAGTTCGGCCGGCTCCTTGCCCAGCAGCAGGTCGAGCGGGACGATCAGGGCGAACTTCTGCCGCGCCCAGTCGGCCAGCGATTCCAGCCCGTAGTTCGCGTCGAGGAACCGCGCGCCGGCGGACAGGTCCACGGCGTCGATGGCCGCGTGCGCCTCGGCGATCAGGTACTCGCCCATCGCCTCGCGGCCGATCCCCTTCAAGTCCTTGTCGGTCGTCTTCAGCTTGAAGCGGGCGTTGACGGCGCGGCTGAACTCGACCCACTTCCAGTCCTTCGGATCCTCGTCCGGGTTCAGGTTCTCGTCGGTGGACTCGGTGACGAAGGTGGCGGCCATGCTGCCGGCGCGGTCCTTGGCGGTCCGCTCGGCGTCCGCGAAGCCGGACCCGCGGAAGTCGGACGCCTCGAACTCGACGCCGAACTCGCCGGCCGCGTACTGGGCGAACGTGGCCGCGCCGTAGGTGTCGTCGGTGTACCGGGCGACGGCGGCGGCGATCTGCTCGTCGATCATGTCGAGCAGCAGGTGCCGCGGGTTGCCGCCGTCCAGGATGGCCTGCCGGGTGCCGTACGTCTTCTTCCGCTGGAAGTCCATCACCTCGTCGTACTCCAGCAGGTTCTTCCGCTGGTCGAAGTGGTACTCCTCGACCCGCTTCTGCGCCCGCTCGATCTGCTTGGTGAGCATGCCGGACTCGAGCGCCTCGCCGTCCTTCAGGCCGAACCAGCTGCTGGACATGAGCCGGCGGAGGCGGTCGCCGCCGAACAGCCGCATCAGTTCGTCTTCCAGCGACAGGTAGAAGCGGCTGCTGCCGGGGTCGCCCTGGCGACCGGCCCGGCCGCGGAGCTGGTTGTCGATCCGCCGCGACTCGTGCCGCTCGGTGCCGACGATGTGCAGGCCGCCGAGTTCGGCCACCTTCCGGCCCTCTTCCTTCATCTTCTCCTTGGCCTCGATCTCGCCGATGGACTTCGCCCACACGTCGTTCGGGATCTCCAGGCGGGTCGGGTACAGCGTCCGGCCGTCGGCGTCCTTCAGCTGCTTGAGCCGCGCCCACGCCAGGGTTTCGCTGTTGCCGCCGAGGATGATGTCGGTGCCCCGGCCGGCCATGTTCGTCGAGATGGTGACGGCGTTCATCCGCCCGGCCTGCGAGACGATCTCGGCCTCCCGCGACACGTTCTCCGGCTTGGCGTTCAGCAGTTCGTGCCTGATGCCCCGCCGCTTGAGCAGCGCCGACAGCCGCTCGCTCTTGGCCACGTCGGTGGTGCCGATGAGGATCGGCCGGCCGGTCTTGTGGATGTCGGCGATCTCCTCGACCACCGCGTCCCACTTCTCGCCGTCCGTCTTGTACACCAGGTCCGGGTGTTCCTTCCGCAGCATCGGCATGTTGGTCGGCACCTGCACCACGTCCAGCTTGTAGATCTTCCAGAACTCGTTCGCCTCGGTCATGGCGGTGCCGGTCATGCCGCTCAGCTTGCCGTACAGCTTGAAGAAGTTCTGCAGCGTGACGGTGGCGAGGGTCTGCGTCTCCTGCTTGATCTGCACCCCCTGGCGGCGGTGCTTGGCCTCCACCGACTGGTGCAGGCCGTCGCTCCACTGGCGGCCGAACATGGCGCGGCCGGTGAACTCGTCGATGATGATGATGCCGAGCTGGTTGTTCTCGCGGGGGTCGGCCGCGATCATGTAGTGGCGGTCCAACTGGTACATGTGCGTGGCGCGGAGGGCGTTGTCGATCAGGTGCGGCCACTCCATGTTGCCGGCCGTGTAGAAGCTCTCCACCCCGGCCAGCCGCTCGGCCTCGCGGACGCCGGCGTCGGTCAGGTGGCAGGTCCGCTCCTTCTCCTTGATCTCGAAGTACGTGCCCTTCGGCGGCGGGTTCTGCGGGTCGATGCGGGCGTCGTCCGGCGGCACCACCGCCGGCAGGCCGTCGCCTTCGGTGCCTTTCAGTTTCACCAGCCCCTTGGCGGCCATGTCCTGCCGCGCCTTCCGCTCCAGTTCGGTCAGCTTGCGGGCGATGTCGTCGGCCCGCTCGTAGTTCTTGATGTCCGTGTACGCCGGGCCGGAGATGATGAGCGGCGTCCGCGCCTCGTCGATGAGGATGTTGTCCACCTCGTCGATGATGGCGTAGCTGAGCGGCGTCCGCTGGCACTGGCGGAAGTAGGCGTGGTAGGTGTCGTCGTCGAACCGCGCCGACTTCATGTTGTCGCGGAGGTAGTCGAACCCGAACTCGCTGCTGGTGCCGTAGGTGATGTCGCACAGGTAGGCGTGCCGCTTGGTGTCGCCGTCCTGGTCGCTCTGGATGAACGCGGCGCTCACCCCCAGCGCGTTGTAGATGGGCAGCATCCACTCGCAGTCGCGGCGGGCCAGGTAGTCGTTCACCGTCACCACGTGGACGCCCCGGCCGGCCAGCGCGTTCAGGTACGCCGGCAGGGTGGCGACCAGCGTTTTGCCTTCCCCGGTCATCATCTCGGCGATGGCCCCGTGCCCGGTCTGGTACCCGTGCAGGATGGCCCCGCCGACGATCTGCACGTCGTAGTGCCGCATCGATTTGGTCCGGCGGGCGGCCTCGCGGCAGGCGGCGAACGCCTCCGGCAGCAGTTGGTCGAGCGCCTCGCCCGTCGCCAGCCGCTCGCGCAAGCCCGGCGTCAGGCCCTTCAACTCGTCGTCCGACAGCGCCTTCATCTTGTCTTCCAGCGCGTTCACCTTCTCCAGCGCGCTGCCGGGGACGGCGGTGTGCGCGACCGCCCCTTTCGGCCGCGAGTAGCCGACGGCCTTGATGGCCCGGTCGTTGGCCGACCCGAACAGGCGGGTGACGAACCCCATGCCCTTTTCGATGACGCCGGTGAAGGCGTCGCCGAGCCGCTCGAACAGGCCGGGTTTCGGGGTCGTATCGGTCGCCATGGAACGGGAGCCTCGGAAAGCGGTCGAAACCAGACGGTCACTCTAAGATTGCCGGAAATGCCGGTCAATACGGACTGCCGGCGGGCGTTGCGGACGACACGGCCGGAACGGACGCGACCGGGAAGGATTCTCGCTTCCGAGACGACCTCCGGTCACAACCCCGCGAATCGGAGCCGCGTCACACCAGCCCGCGCGCGGCGAGCGCCTTCAGGCCGAGGACGTGCTTGCAGTGGTCGTGGCGGAGCCAGCCGAGGCACTCGCACGACGACTCGTCCCGGTGCCCCACCCGGACGTGGTACACGGTGCCCAGCCCCAGCCGGTGGACGACGAACCCCCGCCCGCCGATGTCGCAGCGGATCTCCTTGAACGTGTAGAACTGCGCCTCCGACCCGACCGTGATGCGGAACACGCCGACGCCGTCGGCCGTCGGCGACCGGACGAGGGCGATGGCGCGGGCGGGCGTGGCGGGGGAACGGGGCATGGGGTGATTATGGCACGAACCGCGACCGCGAGGGCGGCGGGTGACGTTGGAACCGAACGCCCGCGACCCTTGCGGGCCGGACTCGCCCCCGACCACTCGCGGTTGCCGTCGCCCGCGCCATTCCGTTCAACAGCGGAACCACGCGAGGCGAGATCATGCGGTTCACCAAGATGCACGGCCTGGGCAACGACTACGTCTACGTCGATTGCGTCACCGGCCCGACCCCCGCGAACCCGGCCGAGCTGGCCCGCCAAGTGTCCGACCGGCACTTCGGCATCGGCTCGGACGGCCTCATCCTGATCGGCAAATCCGACATCGCCGACGCGCGGATGCGGATGTTCAACGCCGACGGGTCCGAGTCCGAGATGTGCGGCAACGGCCTGCGGTGCGTGGCCAAGTTCGTGTACGACCACGGCATCGCCGCCAAGCCGACACTCGCCATCGAGACCGGCCGGGGCGTGTTGACGGTGGACGTGACGGCCAAACTCGGCAAGGCGGAGAAGGTGCGGGTGAACATGGGCCGGCCGATCCTGCAAGCCTCGGACATCCCGACGACGCTGCCCGGCGACCCGCCCGTGAACGCGGAGTTGAATGTCGCCTACGGCCCATTCCGCGTGACGGCGGTGAGCATGGGCAACCCGCACGCGGTCATCTATGTGAAGGACGTGGATGCAGTCGGACTTGAAGTCATCGGGCCGAAGCTCGAAACGCACCCCGCCTTCCCCCGCCGGGTGAACGTCCACTTCGTGCAGGTGATCTCGCCGACCGAGGCCAAGATGCGGACGTGGGAGCGCGGCAGCGGCGTCACGCTGGCCTGCGGCACCGGCGCGTGCGCCGTGGCCGTCGCGGGGGTGCTGACCGGCCGTACCGGGCGGACGCTGCTCGCCCACCTGCCCGGCGGCGATCTGGAGTTGGAATGGGCCGGCGACGACCAGCCCGTCTTCATGACCGGCCCCGCCACCGAAGTGTTCAGTGGCGAGTGGGCGGATCTCTCCTGATTCGCAGGTGACGAGGTCGGCCCCGACCTCGTCCGCCTCGTCCGCACCGGGTAACAGGTGGCGGTAATGCGCGAAAGACTCCTCGGCGTCGCGCAGCAGGCGCTTCACCTTGGCGGACTTCGGCCTGTTGGCCAGGAGCCGGCGGGCCACGACCACGCCCTCGGCGAGGACGTCGGCGAACAGCCGGTCGAGGGCGGTCGGGGCGTCGGGAACGGTGGCGGACATGGGTCGCCTCACGGAAGTAGATACATGTATATATTCACGGTCGCGGACGAAATCAAGGGTTGTTCGGGAAAATTGTCCAGTATTTAATTCCGCTTCGCGTCGGAGGCGAGAAGGCCGGTTGCCCGCGGCGTTTTGCGAGCCGCGACCGCCAGGGAGTGGCATCCGTCCGAGCCGGAAGCGTGAGCGACGGTTCTTTCCGACGACCGTC
>JAYTTN010000373.1:0-5795 GCA_043745295.1 Fimbriiglobus sp.
CGGATGAAGAGGATCGGAGACGGATTTTTTTTCTCCCAATCAATTCTGATCCTGCCTTCATCCGCGCTGAAATCCGCGTCATCCGCGTCCCTCTTTTTGGTTGGTTATCTCTCATTCAGCCCGTCCGCAGCGGCTCCAGTTGGTCCAGCAGGCGGCGGGCGGTGGCGGTCAGGGCGTCGCCGCCGGTCGCCTCCCACTCGCCCTTCCACCACTGGGCGGCGGCGTACTCGTCGTCGAAGTAGCCGACCGCCCGCGCCCGGCGGTCCCAGTCGTGCAGCGTTTCCAACTGCCGGGGAATGGCCAGCGCCACCCGCTGCGTTTCCAGCCGATCCGCCAGTCGGCCCGGTCCCGTGCCCTTCAGCCCCGCCGTCCAGTAGCCCGGCGTCAGGTCGGGCTGCGTCAGGATCGCCGACGCCGTCTTCAGCAGGAACCGGGCCAGGTCCGGTCGCTTGGCCGTGTTCGCAGCCATCAGGAAGGCTTCCAGAGTGCGGACCTCGGCCGTGCCGGTCTCGCGCATCCGCCGCCAGTCCTCGATCTGCCCTTTGCCGCGCTCCGAGCGAATCCACCGCGCGGCGAGCGTCGGTTGCAGGCACTCCAAAATCGCGGCGCGGGGGCCGGTCATCCACGCGGCGAACCGCAACCCGGCCGGCTCGTCGGTGGCGAACTCGGCCGGGGCCATCAGCCGGCAGAGCGGGTTGTCGCGGAACACTTTCTTGCCGCCGACCGCCACCAGCAGCGCCGGGTCGTTCTTCAGCGCGTCGAACGCCAGCCAGAAGAACAGCGCGTCGCCGGGCGTCAGGTCGTCGGCCGGCGGGTTCCATTTCGCCGCGTCCTGATCCGTCGGCTTCTCGGCCGTCAGCCACAGCAGGAACGACAGCGGCAGTTCGCCGAACTCCAGCACTCGTTCCGCCAGCGGCAGCCGCTCCCACGCGCGGCCGGCGGCCGGCTTGTCGCCCATCAGAAACGTGTCGGCCCGCCAGCCGCCGCCTTTCACAAGCGCCAGCACGCCGGCCGTTGCCAACGTCTGCTCGGCCAGTTTCACGCACACCGCGCTCAGGCACGGCGGCTGTACCTGCTTGGCGACGATCAGCCCGAGCGCCTGCTCGATGGGCATGTGGCCGACGGCGAACCGCAGCAGGCGAAGCAGGTTGTACTCGAACCGCGACACGGCCGGCGGGCCGGACGGGTCGGCGGGTTCGGGCGGGGCGTCGGCTCGGCTCATGGGGTCGATTTCCGCCTCCACCCTTTCCACAGGCCCTTGGCCCCGACCGCCGGGAACCCGTTGACCGTCAATTCTAGTCCGCGCAGGCGGATTTCGAGCGTGTTCTTCCGCCGCCAGCACGGGTCGTCGGCCCGATACCGCGAGGTCAGGAAGTGAATCCGCTGGTTCGTCGAGCCGATCCACCGCCGTTCGGTGTCGGGCTGCTCCCGAAGGTACGGCCCGTCCACCAGGATGTCGATGTCGGTTAATAACAGCGCGGCGACGTGCGGGTCGTCTTGCTCGCGGAGCTGTTCCAGCGTGAACCCGGTGAAGGCCATCACGCTCAGGCCGCGCTCGTGCGCCGCCGAGGCAATCGCGGCGGCCGGCGCGGCATGGGCGAACGGTTCCCCGCCCAGAAGGGTGATCCCTTCGATGCCCGTTTCTTCCCGCGCTTTCTCGACGAGGGTGACGATTTCCCCGACGGTGGCCGATTGTCCGCCGTCGAACGGCAAGTATTCGGGGTTGCAGCAGCCGGGGCACCGCAGCGGGCAACCCTGGAACCAGAGCGCGAACCGCCGCCCCGGCCCCTCGGCCTCGGTACTCGGCACGACGGACGCGATCCGCAGCGGCATGTCGGGGGAAAAGGGCATGACCGATTATACCCGCGTCGCGAGCTTGATACTCCGCGAACCGTTCAAAAAGAGGGACGCGGATGAAGAGGATTTCAACGCGGATGAAGAGGATCAGAAGAAATCATTTCTCGGATCGATCCCGGCTTTGATCCGCGCTGAAATCCGCGTCCTCCGCGTCCCTCTTTTTTGAACGGTGATTTCCCGTTCACGCCACCCGCACGGTGCCGACGCCACCGCGCTTGCCGTCGCAAGTGATGTCGCGGTCCACGAAGCGGCGGACGGTGTCGATGTTGGTGAGCAAGTGCTGCGTCACTTCCGACACGCGGTACTCGCTGACCCCGGCCGCGAACGCCAGCGGCAGCAGCAGTTGGTCGGCCGAGTGCGGATCGACCGCCGCGCCGGACTCGCGGTAGGCCAGCGCCGCCTCGACGGCCTCGTCCGCCACCGTCTCGGCCGGCTTGCCCTTCTCGCCGAGGGCGAAGAACAGCGTCGGCACCGGGGCCTGGCGGAACACGACCGCCGCCACCGCGCCCGGCCCGTTCTCCCACTCCTCGCCGGGAACGTGCGACTCGACGCCGCCCATCTTCAGCTTGTGCGCGATCCGCTTGGTCATCGTTTTGCTCACGCTGTCGGGCAGGTCGGCGACCGCCCCGAAGCCGCCGGCGGTCGTCAACTCGGTGGTCGCCGTCAGGCTCACCGTCTGCACATTCGCACACGGACGGATGGCGGCGCGAATCTCGCCGCCGCCGCGCGGGAAGAAGCCGGGGCGAACCATTTCCAATTCCAGATCGATGCCGCACCGGTTCAAGTATGCCTTCCAGGTGACATCCAGGAAGTGGAAGCACGGGGCGGCGCGGACGTGCGTGCCGCCGAGGATCGTCACCCGGCTGTCGGCTCCGCCGCGCAGCGCCAGCGGCAGGTAGATGGTGTGCAGCACCAGCGCCGTCGCGCCGGCGGTGCCGATGGCGAAGTGGTAGTCGCCGGCCTTCACCGGCCCCGGCTCGAACACCAGCACCGCCGAGCCGATGCTGCCGCCCTTGTAGAGAGCGCCGCAAATCTGCGCGGCGGCCTTCACCGACGCCAAATGCTGCGCCGCCAGCCCCGGCTTCGGCCGGCGGGCGCGGATGTTGATCAGCTTGAAGGGCTTGCCGGTCAGGATGGACAGCGCCAGCGCCGACCGCAGGATCTGCCCGCCGCCCTCGCCCTCGCTGCCGTCGATCTCGATCATGACCGCACCACCAGGTTGGATTCGGATTCCGTCTGGTACGGACAGCGGCGGACGCGACGGGTTCGGAATGGGAGGTGAACCGTTCAAGAAGAGGAACGCGGATGACACGGATCAAAGCCGGGATGAAGAGGATCAATCACCAGGAGACAGGAGTCAGGGAACAGAAGTCAGAAGGCACGCGGTTGTCCCTGCCTCTTGACTCCTGTCCCCTGACTCCTGGTGCCTGATCCCGGCTTCCATCCGTGTCATCCGCGTTCCTCTTCTAAATCGTTCTCTCCACTACTTCCTCGGTGGTCCCGTCGCGGTCAGCGTGGCGGCTTCGGCGAACAGCCGCCGCACGTCGAACTGCCCCTTCGTGAACTTCTCGGTCAACTCGTCCAGCGCCGTCGGCCCGTAGGCGCGGATCGGCTGCTGGGCGGCGTGGTGGAACACCTGAGAAGCGAACGCCCGATGCACGTTCGGGTTGGCCGCCACGAACGTCGCCAGCTCCGCCGCGCCGACCAGCTTCACCGCCTTGCCGCTCCGGTCGAACAGCCCGCCGGTCGCGTCCACCGGCTTGCCGTTGTCCGTGTCGCGGTACTTGCCCACCGCGTCGAAGTGTTCCAGCGTGAAGCCGAGGTCGTTGATGACCGTGTGGCACGTCTGGCAGTTCGCCGGCTTGGTCTGCATCGTCACCCGTTCGCGGGTGGTCAGCTTCGGGTGCAGGTCCGGCGGCACGGGGGCGACGGCGTCCGGCGGCGGCTTCAGGAACATGCCCATCACGCCCCGCGTCAGGAACACGCCGCGGTGGATAGGCGAGGTATCGGCCGTGTAGGCGTTCGCCGCCAGCAGGTACGGGTGGGTCAGCACCCCGCCCCGCTTGTCGGCGTCCAGTGGCACCTTGCGGAAGCCGGTCCCGACGGGAAGCGTGACGCCGTAGAACGCGGCCAGGCGGTCGTTCACCGGGATCCCGCCGGCCGCGAACAGCTTGCGGAAGTCGGACTCCCGGCCGAGCGCCGCGTCCGCGACGAACAGGTCCAGCGACGTGCGTAGGTCGGCGATCACAGCCGCGTCGAAGCCGGGGAATTTCTTCGCGTCCTTCGCCAGGTCGTGGACGTGTTCGACGTTCAGCCAGTGGTGGAAGAACTGCCGCATCTTGGCCGTCGCGCGCGGGTCGGACGCTATCCGCGTGGCCTGCTTCAGCACCTGCTCGCGGGTCTTCAACTGGTCGCCGGCGGCGGCCTTCAGCAGTTCGGCATCCGGCAGCGTGTCCCACAGCGCGAACGCTAGCCGCGCGGCCACGGCGTACCCGTCGCTCGCGGTAGCCGGCTCGCGGTACAGGAACAGCGGCGACTTCAGCGCGAACAGCAGCGACCGCTTGAACGCCAGGTCGGGCTCCGTGCCGCCGGCGAAGTTCCGGTCTACGTACCGCGTCTTCTCCTCGGAACTCAGCGGCCGGCGGAAGGCGCTTTCGGCGAACGTGTGGCAGTACGCCTTCAGTTTCGCGGCACGATCCGAGGCGGTGTCCGTCGTCCTCGCTAGCGTGTTCAACCGTTCCACGTGGAAACTCAGCACCTCCAGCGCCGCATCGGTAGTGGCGCTGTCCCACTCCTTCGACACGGCCGTGCCGCGCTCCCAACCGAGGCTGCGGTCGTCCGGCGGGAACGGCGTCGTGGCCACGAACGTCGGCCCGCCGTCGTTCGGCGACAGGCACCGGTTCGGGATGGTTTCCAGGGTGCCGTGCGGCGGCTTCCAGTTCAGGCTGACGAACGCCGGCAGCACCGGGCGGGTCGCCGCCTTCTTGTCGTCCACGCCCTGCTTGGCCTTGGAGAACTGCAACTTCACCGGGTACGCGCGGCCGGCCAGCAGCGGCACGCTGGCGGTGTACTCGGTCACGTTGCCCGACCGCACCCAGCCGTCGAGCAGCGGTTTGTCCGGGTCGTTGAACCAGAGCTTCACGCTGTGGTTGCTCGTCACCGTGATGTCGTAGGTGCCGGTCTCCTCGGCGATGATACTGCCGACCCACTGGGCGGCGAACTCGTGCGGCTCGGTGATCTTCTCGGCGTCCGGCGTGCCCTTGTCCCAGTCGAACGCGACGGTCGGGTCGGTGCGCTCGAGTGCGCGGTTGCCCCGACCCAAATTGCGGCCTTTGTAGTATTCGCCCTTCAGTCCGCGCTTGTCGTCGATGACCGGGGCCGGGCGGCTGCCGCCCAGCAAGTCCGCGACGGCGTTGCGGTACTGCCGCACGGTCAGGCGGCTGAGTTCCACGCGGGCCGGCCGCAGCCGGTCGCGGGCCACCGGCGAGTAGAAGGCGTCGTGCAGGTACGCGGACACCGCCTCGGACTCCGTCGCCGTCAGCGAGCCGGGGTCGTCCTCGGGCATCGTCTCGCCGACGTACTTGGCGAGCTGCTTCACCGACCGGTCGCCGACGATTTGCTGGGGGTATTTCTTGGTGCCCTCGCCGGCCTTCCCGTGGCACGACGCGCACCGGGCGGCGTAGAGGGCCTCCCCGTCCGGCTCGGCGGCGAACGTCACGGAGGCAAATAGAAACAGCGCGAGGAGTGACAGGTGACGTGTCATGGGATGCGATCCGCGGGCCGGACGGACGATTCGACACCCCCTACTATACCGTAGCGGAAATGCCGGACAAACTCAGTAGCACCATCTTGCGAGCCGCGACCGCCAGGGAGTGGCATCTTCGATTTCCGATGCCATCTTGCGAGCCGCGACCGCCAGGGAGTGGCATCTTCGATTT
>JAYTTN010000374.1:0-5791 GCA_043745295.1 Fimbriiglobus sp.
ACAACAAAAGCTCCAGAAACCCGCGCAATCTATCACAATAACGGACCTTGCGCAGGTTCTCGCCCGCCCTCAACACTCCGCCGCCGAACTTGTTATTAGATTGCGCCGCAGGTCGGCCACGACCTGCGGCGTACACTGCCGGAGTTCACACTCCGGCAGTGTACGCCGCAGGTTGACCCGCAATCAAGTCCAAAATCAACCGCGCGCGGAAGATTTTTTCTCACGGCTCATCCAGCGGGCTTCGTACCGCCCGGCCACCGTTGTTCAGCACGTGCGTGTCGATCATCGTCGTCCGCACGTCGTCGTGGCCCAACGTCCACGTCACCGGCCTGGGGGTGAAAGCCGGGACGACGGATCAGTTCGTGCCGAAGGTGTTCCTGTTCGACCCGCCGGGCGCGCGGACGCTGCCGTCCGTGCTGACGACCGCCTACCAGGGGGTGCCGGTCGAGTCCGAGTACCTGCCCATCCAGTTCGCCTACGGCAAGAAGAAGGGCTCCGGCCCGCAGGCGACCACCCCGGCGGACCACCAGAAGCGGCACCGGCCGGTGCCGGCCGGCGTCGAGATCGGGCCGAGAAACTGGTCGCGGCGACCGACGCCCTTCGACACCCGCTGGTTCAAGAGTGCGGACTGACCACCACGGCCGATGGCCGGTGGGCCGTCTCCGTCACGGTGCCGAAGAACGCGACAGTGCCGATCCCGGGCGTGGAACGGCAGGCCCAGGGGTACCCGGTGGTGTACGAAGCGGTCCCGGACGAACCGGTGCGGGCCGGCCCCGCCTATCCGAAAGGGCGGAAGTAGTTGTCATTCAGGCGACCCCCGCACCGCCTGCCACACTTTCACCGCGTCGCGGTGCGGGGCCACGTCGTGGACCCGCAGCACCTGCGCGGCACCCGCCGCCAGCGCGAAGCACGACACCGCCAACGTGCCGGGCATCCGGTCGGGGCGTTCGCGGCCGGTGAGTTGGCCGAGGAACCCCTTGCGGGACACGCCGAGGCAGACGGGCCGGCCGTGCCGCCGGTGCGTGCCGAGATGCCGGAGCTGCGCGAGGGTGTGGTCGAGCGTCTTGCCGAAGCCGATGCCGGGGTCGAGGCAGATCGTTTCGGGGTCGAGACCGGCGGCGGTGAGGGCGGCGATCCGCTCGGCAAAGAAGGCGTCCACCTCGGCCACCACGTCCGCGTAAGTCGGGTTCGCCTGCATGGTCAGCGGCGTACCCGCCATGTGCATGACCACCAGCCCGGCACCGAACCTCTTCGCCGCCGCGATCATGGCCGGGTCGCGGAAGCCGGCCACGTCGTTGACGATGCTCGCGCCGGCGTCCAGGCAGGCGCGGGCGACCTCGGCCTTCATCGTGTCGATCGATACGGGGACGGCCGTCCGCTTCGCCAACTCCGCGACCACCGGCAGCACGCGGCGCAGCTCCTCGTCGGCCGGAACGGGGGTGGCGTTCGGCCGGGTCGATTCGCCACCCACGTCGAGGATGTCCGCCCCGTCTTGCACCAATCGCAGGGCGTGATCGACGGCCGCCGACGGGTCGAGGAACTTCCCGCCGTCCGAGAAGCTGTCGGGCGTGACGTTGACGATGCCCATCACCAGCGGCCGCGCGGCGAGGTCGAACCGGTGCGTCCGGCAGTACCAATGGAGGGCGGGTGAGGGCATCACAGCGGCAGTTCGTCCAGTAGGGCATCACAGCGGCAGTTCGTCCAGTGAAGAGATCGTTGCCGCCGCACAGATGGCGGCGCGAAGCGTGGGGAGGTCCGTGGTCGAGTTGATCCGCTGCTTGAGTTCGAGCGGCAACGGGCCGAATCGACTACGGAGAACATCCTCCAAGTCCTCCTGCTTGCTCTCGATCCGCCCTTCGCGGAGGACGGCTTGGTAGGTCGTGGATTCCTTCATGCCTCGTGCCCTCATGAACGCCTGTTGGATACGCTCTTCATTGTACCGCAAGCCGAGGAGGAAGTACCCCGAAGTCATGACCAGCTTTCGAGTGCCTTCGCGCACCCGTTCGGCGTGCAGGCGCGCGTCGATGCGGTCCACCACCTCGCCGAGGCGGAGTTCGGCGTCGTCGGTCAGCAGCGCCAGCGGCAGCGTGCCGATCTCGCCCGCCAGCAGTTCGTCGGCGGACAGCTCCCACACGCGGACGACCAGATACTTGAACCAGTTGGATTCGCTGCCGTCGGCGTGGTGGCGGAACAGTTCGCCGTCGAACACCGGCCGGTTCGCCTCCCGGCGGAGGAGCAGCAGAACCGTGTGGACGTGTTCGGCGTGGCGGTGCAGCAGCACGTTGTACTCGTGCAGCCGCTGGAGCAGGTCGCCGTCCCAATTGGCCTGCGGCTCGATGTGGAGGAGGCCGAGGCGCGGGGGGTCGAGTCGGAACACCCGATCCGCCAGCAACTGAACCGTGGACAGTTCCGCCCGGAACGGGGTGGCGCGGACGCCGGCGGGCAGGTTCAGCGCCGGGGCCAGCCAGCCGACCCAATCCGCGCCGAACTCGTCCACGAGTTCCTTCAGCGTGGTGTCGAACGGTGCGGACATGGTGTCACTTCTTTGGGGTGTCGCGGTGGACGGCGTGGCAACTGGCGCACGCATTCGCGGAGCGATGGAAGGCGACTTCGGCGGCGGTGCCGTCCTTCGCCCGGAGCGCCAACTCCAGCGCGGTCGCGGCCGCTTCGGCGTCGGCGAACGGCATTCCCTTCGCCGACGGCAGCCGGGCGACCTCGCGGTAATGCTCGACCAGTTGTCGCGCCTCGTGCGGCGGGTCGATGTCGGGGTGATCCTGCGGCGTCGCCCAGCCGGCGGCCTTGACCAGCTTCAAGTGATCCCACCGCTCGTCGATGGCCACCATGCGCTTCGCCAGGTCCGGAACCACGGCCGTCTTCGGGAAGTCGCTCGACGCGCGGTCCAGTTCCTCCGCCGTCGGCCGAGTCAGCGTCTTCGGCAACCCCACGAGTCCCGTGTACTTCGGGTCGGTGCCGGCCTCCCTCATCAGCTCGTCCGCGTCGGCCGGTGCGAAGTTCGGATCGAGGATGAGTTGAATGGCGGCACAGGCGGCCGGACCGCGGTGCTTGCCGTGGTGGCAGTGGACGTACACCGGGCCGGGCAGGTCGCGGACGGCCTTCGCCAGTCGCAGCGCCTGCCCGCGCGGGATGCCGTCGTACCCGACGGGCAGGTGGACGTACCGCAGCCCGTGCGTCTCGGCCTCGGCCACGTCCGGCGTCGCCCCGTCCACGGAGATGACGGTCTTCACGCCGAGGGCTTTCAGAAACGCGAACCCGTTCGGACCGTCCGGCGAACTGCCGCTGAACAGCCCGTCCGACACGCGGAAAACGTTGTGCAGTCCGTCGGCGGCGACGGCGCGCGGCAGCGGCGGCGCGGACGGCTCACCCCGCCCGCACCCGACCACCGCCAGGAGCAGAGGGACGAGCGGCTTCACAGGTCGAGGGTCACGGCGGCGGCGGGCATCTTGGCCAGGATGTCGGCGAACTCGCCCTCGGTGTACGCCCGCATCAGGCAGGTGCGGACGTACCCCTTCTTGGCCAGGTGGGTGGTGACGGCGATCACCTTCTCCTCGTCGTCGGACACCAGCGTCAGCACGCCGTCGTACTCGCCGAGGGTCCACAGCTGGCTCTCCACCATCACCCCCAGGGCGGCGGCGGTGGACTGGAAGTCGGCCGCGCGGGCGACCGTGTTCTGGATCTGCGAGATGCCGATCTCGGTGTACTTCACCATCAGGATGTAGCGGACCATCGGGGGCGGCCTCGGTGGGAGTGCGGGGATCGGCGGTGACGGCGGGCCGGTCGGCGGCCGTCGCAGTCCTGTTGTAGGACTCCGGACCGGAGCGGCGGTCGGTGCCGACCCCTGAATCGGGCGTTCGCCCGTCCATTCAGTTCGTATTCTAGTCGGCGTGACACGACGCGCACGCGGCCCGCGAGGTGGACGCATGTCGGAAACCCGCCGCCAGATCGGCAACCCCCCATCCCTCGACGGGTCGGACACTCCCCGCCCCGCCGTCCGGTCGGTCGGGTTCGAGGCCGGCACGCGCGTCGGCGAGTACCGCGTCCTCCGGCCCCTCGGGCAGGGCGGCATGGGGTGCGTGTACGAGGCGCTCGACACGGAACTCGGCCGGACGGTCGCGCTCAAGTCCCTCCTGCCCGGCGCGGCCGTGGACGCGGCCAACCGCGAGCGGATGGTCGTCGAGGCCCGCGCGCTGGCGGCCGTGTGCAACGATCACGTCGTGACGGTCTATCGGGTCGGCGTCCACGACGGCATCCCCTACCTGGTCATGGAGCTGCTGGCCGGCGAATCGCTCGCCGTCGCTCTGGATCGAGGCCTGCTGCCGTTCCATCAGGTGCTGAAGATAGGCCGCGAATTGGCGAACGGCCTGTCGGCCGCGCACCGGGCCGGTATCGTCCACCGCGACGTGAAGCCGGACAACGTCATCCTGGATGTCCGGCAGGGCCGCGCGGTGCTGGTGGATTTCGGCCTCGCCAGCGCGCCGGACGGCGGCGGGCCGGTCGGCACGCCGGGCTACATGGCCCCGGAGCAACTCCGGGGGGAACCGCTCGACGGGCGAACCGATTTGTTCGCGCTGGGGGCCGTCTTGTACCGCGCGTGTACCGGCGCGCTGCCGGTCGCCGTCGGGTCGATTTCCGACTGGCAGGACGAGTTGCTGTCGCCGTCCCGCCCGACGCCGCCGGACCAGGTGAACCCGGCCGTCCCGCCGCCGCTCGCCCGCCTGATCGACCGGCTGCTGGCCAAGAATCCGGCCGACCGGCCCGCGACGGCGGCCGAAGTGGAAGGCGCGTTGCGGGACATCCTGCTTCGCGCCGCAGACCGTTCGCCCATCGCGCCAGCCCCGCCTGCCTCGTCTCGCCGACGGCGATTCGCCGCGGTCGCCGCCGTCGTGGCGGTCGCCGCCACGGGGGTGGTCCTGGCGGTCGCCCTCGGCGGCGGTACTCCCGCGCCCGACCCGCGCCCCACCGAGCCGCCCGCTGCCGAGCCGCCGCCGATCCGGTTTCCGGACGGCCGAGTGATGGCCGACTGGCGCGCCCTGGGCGGGCGGAGCGATGCGTGGTCGATGACGGACGATGAAGTGCTGACCGGCACGCCGAAGGGCGAGGACCAGGTCGTCTTCACGAACCGGGACTACGCCGACTTCGTCCTCGAATTCGAGTTCCGCTGGGCGGGGAAAGGCGGGCACACCGGCGTCCTGCTGCGGGCGAAGGAGGAGGGGCCGGGCCGCCTCACCTGCCTCATGCTGGACATCGCCGACGACGAGCATTACGCCGAGGTCCACGGCCGGCCGCTCGGCAAACAGTACACCTCCGGCGGCCTGTTCCAGTTCCCCAAGCCGGAGCAGGTGCCGAACAAGCCCGTCGGCGAGTGGAACCAGGTTCGGGTGGAGGCGGCCAAGTTCCGCGTGACGGTGGACTGGAACGGGGTGCGGACGTTCGACCAGAACCTGGTCGATCCGGCGCACGGGGCGAAGGTGCTGCCGGCCCTGGCCCGCCCGGCCGGGGCCATCGGCCTGATGGCGCGGGGGCATCAGGCCATCCAGTTCCGGCACTTCACGATCATCGAGATCCGCGACTGACGGCCGGCCCAGGGTGCGGCAATTGTACCCGACCCCGGCCGGGCTGTCAGGGGTCGGTGTCGGGATCAACGTCGGTCGAAGACCCCACCCCCCCGGCCCCCTCCCCGTTCCGGAGAGAGAGAGGGTTTAAGCGGGAAGCCGTGATTTGCGAGCCGCGACCGCCAGGGAGTGGCATCTTCGTTTTCCGATGCCACTCCCTG
>JAYTTN010000375.1:0-1591 GCA_043745295.1 Fimbriiglobus sp.
ATCCAGTGGGCCGGGGCCGTGATCCTGACGGCGTTGACGATCCGGGCATGGCGTGCCGAGGACGCCGCCCGGTGCGACCGCACATCTCCCAATCTCACCATAGACACACACAGCCGACTCTGAAAATTGTTCCTCGTCGGCTTCGCACCGATCACTCGGCTCGCCTGGCGTTGAAGGCCCGGTCCTGGAAACCCGTCCCGTTCGTTACGCCCTTGCCCGACACCATCGCCGACAACAGCGAGGCAGTGTTACAGACGAGGATGAAGTTGCTGCGGCCAACCGAGAACAGGTGTGCCGACCAGTCCAGCAGCGGGTTTTCCTGAAGGGGCAGTACCTCCAGCGCCCCGCCCTTGACCCTGGCGTTCAGCGCTTGCGTCAGGCGGAAGATCATCGAACAACCGCCGACGAGTACCGCACCCCACCACCCACGACCGGCCATCGTCCGCATCGGCTAAACTAATCCTCAGTCAGATGCGGGGAATCCGTCCACGATTCGTACCGCCGTCGCCGCCGGGCGAGACGACTCCCACCGGATAAGGATTCTACCATGCCGCAGACCCCGCACGTCGAGAAGCACTTCACGTCCTCGGAGACGATCCGGGACATCGTGATCGGCATGTCGGACGGCCTGACCGTCCCGTTCGCACTGGCGGCGGGCCTTTCCGGGGCAGTTGCGGCGACCGGGATCATCATCACGGCGGGGCTGGCCGAGGTCGCTGCCGGGGCGATTGCAATGGGGCTGGGCGGCTACCTCGCCGCCCGCACCGACGCCGAACACTTCGCCTCCGAGCGGGCCAGGGAGGAGAAGGAGACGGAGGAGATGCCGGACGAGGAAGCCGCCGAGGTCGCCGCCGTGCTGCGGTCCTACGGCCTGCCCGACGACCAGGTGGCGGCGGTGGTGGACTCCATCCGTGCCGACAAGAAGCGGTGGGTGGACTTCATGATGCGGTTCGAGTTGGGGCTGGAGGAGCCGGACCCGAAGCGGGCCAGGAACAGCGCCCTGACTATCGCCATCTCCTACATCGCCGGGGGCATGGTCCCGCTGGCCCCGTACTTCTTCATCCCGTCGGTCCACACGGCCCTGCTCGCCTCGGTCGGCGTGACGCTGCTGGCGCTGCTCGTGTTCGGGTACGTCAAGGGCCGGTTCACGACGGCCAAGCCGTTCCGCAGTGCGTGGCAAACGGTGGTCGTCGGCGGGCTGGCGGCGGCTGCGGCGTTCCTGATTGCGAAAGCTATCGGGTGAGGGGAACCCCGAATCACGACAACACACCAGGGTGAGCCGGACCTCGCCTTCCGGTCGATTGGAAGGAGCGGTCATGAGCCTCGCCGGGAAATTGACACGGGGCGGGTGGCTGCTTTTCGCCACCCGCTGTTCCAGGATGTTCGCCTACGGCCTGCTCTCGGTCGTGCTGGTGCTGTATTTGGTCGAAGTCGGGCTGAAGGAGTGGGAGGTCGGGCTGCTGCTGTCGCTCACGCTGGTCGGGGACACGGCCATCTCCCTGTGGCTGACGACGACCGCTGATCGGTTCGGGCGGCGGCGCACGCTGATCGTCGGGGCCGTCCTCATGGCCCTGGCCGGGATCGTGTTCGT
>JAYTTN010000376.1:0-5770 GCA_043745295.1 Fimbriiglobus sp.
GCTCACGCTTCCGGCTCGGATCGACCGGAAGATATCTGTTTGCCGCTCACCCGCCCGGCCCGACGGGGGGTGGGGTGTCGGGGATGTCCTTCCGCGGCGGGGGCAGCATCACCGGTGGGAGTGCCGGCATTGGTACTGCCGGCGCGGCCGACGGCGGCGTCGTCCCGCTCGGCGGGGCGACCACTCCGGGTCCGGGCAACACGGTGGACGGTTCGCAGCCGTCGCACGGGGCCGTCCCTTTCACCGGCAGCAGTCCGCCCGGTCGCCACCGGGGCAGGCTGATCGGCCGGTCGGTCTGCATCGGCACGCCGCCGGTTTCCGGCAGCCCGATCAGCACCCGCGAACCCAGGTGGCAGACGTACCGCTGGAACAGCGCCGGCGAGTCGAGGGCCAGCTCCCCGGCGAAGCTGTCGTCGGTGGCGATCTCGTGGTTCCGCACCCGCGGCGGCAGCGGCTTCGGCCGCTGGCGGTAGAACGTCCGCACCTGCTCGGCGATGCCGGCGTCGGTGGTGTCCCACAGGCCGTCCACGGACGCGATCACCTTGCCGTCGAGCGGCGACACCGCCTGGAGGATCAGCCCCAGCCGCGGCCGCGGGTACGGCGAATACTGGGTGATCGTCGGGAACACGATCACGTCCGCGCGGGTCAACTTCGCCAGGTCCAGAATCGCCCCCTCGTCGAACCGCCCACTCACGTGGATCAACTTGGACAGCGTGCCGTCCGCGTCGGGCGGGGCGGCCACCACCTCGAACCGGCCGAGCCGCTGAAGCTCGGACGCCAGCGCGGCGTGCAACTCCTCGCCGGCGCGGGTGTACTGCGACTCGTTCCGGGGCGGCAGCACCAGCACCCGGTTCGTGTCCTCCCACCGCCACGCTTCCTGTTGGTAGTGGCTGTAGGTCGGCGGGCCGGGCAGCGGCGGTTCGCGGTTGCGGGGCAGCACCGGCGACCCGGACAGCCGTTCGATCAGCCGGCAGCCGGCGGTCGCGAGTGCCGCGACGAGCAAAATCCCCGCGAGCCGCATGGCCTGTCCCCCGTCCGTGGGCGTGGATCCGAATCGGGTTGAAGAGCCGCCCCGCTCGCAAGCTCGCGGCGACGATTCCGACCGCATTTCCGTCACTTCTTCCCGCTGTCCGGGGCCTGCTGGAGCAGCTTCTCGATGGCCGCGATGACCGCCTTCAGCGTCTCCGTCTCGTCCTTCTCCATCTGCGTCACGCGGGCCTTGAGCGCGGTCAAATCCTTGCGCACCGCCTGGAGGTCGTTCCGCAGTCGGGTCGCCTCGTCGGTGGCGATCTGCGCGTCCCGGAGGCTCTCGTTCAGGGCCGTCTCGCGGGCCTCGGCGGCCGCCTCCAGTTGGCGGATGCGGGCCAGGAGCGCCAGGTTCTCCTTGCTCACCAGTTCGATCTTGCGGCCCAGTTCCACGGCCCGGTCCATCGGCGTCTCGTGCGGCCCCAGTTCGAATGCCCCGCCGACCGCCGTCGGTGCCTTGCGGTTGCCGGCGTCGGGCGGCGGAACGCCGCGGTCGTACCCGCCGCCGTAGTAGGCGGGTTGCGTCACGGCGGCAGGCGGCGCGGTCGGTCGCGGGGCCGGTTCGCCCGTCGGCTGTCCGGTCGGCTGGCCCGGCCCGAGTTCGTCCGCGTAGTTCGCGCGGGTGGACTCCGCCTGCGGTTGCGGCCACGTCGCGGCGGGGTTGGCCGGCGGCCGCTGCGCCGGCCAACTGCTGGCGGACGACGGCGCGGCGTACCTGTTATCGATCGGACCGGGCGGATTTTTGTCCGCGGCGCGGGCAATCACGCCCGATTGCAATGGGCGCGACGACCCGCACCCGGCGGCGAATGCCGCGAGAAGGCCGACGGCGAGTCGGACACCTGAACGTCCCGTCATATCGTTCCCCCCTCCGTGGCACCAATCGGGACACGGCCGCTCCCCTGCGGCCGAACACGTTCGACGCGATCACCCGTCAGTCGTACTCGCACACCACGCGAATTTTCTCGCCGCACCCGCAAGTGATGTCGAGGGCGCGGACCACCCCGTCCTCGCGGACCAGTTCGATCCGCGGCTCCGCCTTCGGCTGCGCCGGCGGTGCCCCGACACGAACCGAGTCCCCGGACAGCTTGACGCAGCCGGCGTGGACGACGGCGGTCGGGTCGGCGGCGGGTGGGTCGGCGGGCATCGGCGTACCTCTCGGTCGCACGGCGGGGGCGGTTCGTCTTCGGGTGAGAAGGGGGGCTTATACTTCGGCCGGCGGGCGTGTCAAGCCGGGGTGCGGAGCCGCCAAAATCCGCTGCCGCACCGCCGGCGGAACTTCCCCTTTTCTCCCGCCCGGCGTTCTGCTATCGCCCGCCCCGCGTGACACACCCACCCACGGACAGGAGGCACACCATGACCAGCGGTCACTTTCTCCGCGCGTTGATCGTCTGCGGCGCGGCAATCGGCACGGCGGCGTCCCAGGACCGGCTTCCGCCGAAGCCGACGCCCCCGGACTTGCCGGCCATCCCGAAGGCGTCCGATCCGGACGCCGTGATCGTCCCGGTGGTGGCCAAGGTGGTCGCCGCCGACCCGCCGGCGAACGGGGCCGAGCAGTTCCCGAAGATGCTGGCGGACGCGCGGGCGGCGCACGCCAAGGCCCGCGACTACGTCGGCCACTTCGTCCGCCAGGAGCGGGTGAACGGCACCCTGCAGCCGGAGCAGAGCGGCGAAATCCGCGTCCGCGCCGAGCCGTTCGCCATCCACCTGAAGGTGATGGCCCCGAAGGCGGCGGCCGGCTGGGAGACGGTGTACGCGAGCGGCAAGCGGGACGACAAGGTGCGGTTCAAGCCGGCCGGCGTCGCCGGGATCAACGGCTTCACCACGACGGGCCTGGACTCGGCGAAGGCGCTGGCCGACACCCGCCACCCGATCAAGGACGTGGGCATGACGGCCGTCCTGGCGCGGGCCGAGAAGGTCGTCGACGCCGAGAAGAAGCTGAAGAACCCGGTGCAGATCGCGGTGGCGGACTACACCTTCAACGGCCGCCCGTGCCAGCGGTACGAGATCTTCGCCGACCGCCCGCACCCGACGCGGTACTGCCACCGGGTGGTGC
Organism: Fimbriiglobus sp.; assembly: GCA_043745295.1. GTDB lineage: Bacteria > Planctomycetota > Planctomycetia > Gemmatales > Gemmataceae > JALHQU01. The sequence goes on from JAYTTN010000376.1 coordinate 3,080, forward strand.
TGTACGTCGATGCGGCCACGAAGCTGCCGGTGCGGTTCGAGGCCTACGACCAGCCGAAGACCGGCGAGGTCACCGGGGAACTGATCGAGATGGTGTCGTTCGTGAACCTGAAGCTGAACACCGGCCTGGGCGACGCCGCATTCGACAAGTGAGCCAGCCTCTGGGGAGAGGACGGGGGAGCGACGGGTCGCCGCGGGAAACCGCCGGCGGCCCGCTCGCGTTGACCCATCCGAGCCGGAAGCGTGAGCGACGGGGTGGACGTGAGGACCGTCGCTCACGCTTCCGGCTCGGCCACCAGCGGCAGCGGGTTGCGGGCGAAGATGCGGTCCTCCATCGGCCGGCCGTCGATCAGGTGCCGCTTCACGAACTCCGGAATCGTGTCGGCCGTCATGCCGTGGTAGTACGTCCCCTCCGGATAGACGACCAGGATCGGGCCGTCCGAGCAGACCCGCAGGCACTGCACCTTCGTCCGGTAGCACGCGGCCGGCCCCCGGCTCAGTGACAGCCCGGTGTCCTTCAGCTCCTTCTTCAGTGCCTCCCACGCCGCCTGCCCGACCTCGGCCGAACAGCAGGCGTCGCCGATGCACAGGAAGACGTGCCGGGCGTAATGGCCGATGTGCAGTTTGTCGGCCAGTTCGCCGAGCTTCTCGGTGGCGGTCACGGGGAAACCTCCAGACAATATCGCGAGACGCGGCCCTCACCACCGCAGCAGTGTACGCCGCCGGGTCGCTAAAATCCGCACACCCTCCCCGACGAGTGAGGCACACCCATGAGGATCGGCCTGGCGTCGCCGTCCGTCGCCACCAGCATCGACGACGGCCTGGACAAGGTGAAGCGGCTGCTGGCCGAGGCGGCGGGCCGGGGCGCGGAAGTCGTCTGCTTCCCGGAGGCGTATCTGCCCGGCCTGCGCGGGCTGGACTTCCCGGTCCCCGACTTCGGTGCGGCGGACCTGGAGCGGGTGTTGCGGACGGTCGCCGGGTGGTCGCGGGAGTACGCCGTCGCCGCGATCCTCGGTTCCGAGCGGTTCACCGCCGCCGGCCGGCAGATCGCCTCTTACGTCTTCGATTCCCAGGGGAAACTGCTGGGTTTCCAGACGAAGAACCAGATCGACCCCAGCGAGGACGCGAACTACGTCCCCGGCGACACCCGCCAGCTCTTCGAGGTGAATGGCGTTCCGTTCGGCATTGCCATCTGCCACGAGGGGTGGCGGTATCCGGAGACGGTTCGCTGGGCGGCGGTGCGGGGCGCGAAGATCGTCTTCCACCCGCAGCACACCGGCAGCGGGACGGCCGGCGTCGTCCCGACCCAGTGGGGCGCGGCGGACGGGCCGTACTACGAGAAGGCGATGACGATGCGGAGCCGGGAGAACACCGTCTACTTCGCCAGCGCGAACTACGCGCTGCGGTTCCCGGAGTCGGCGACCAGCCTCATCGCCCCGTCCGGCGAGTGTCAGGCGTACCTGCCCTACGGGACGGAGGGCGTGCTGGTGGCCGACATCGACCCGGAGCTGGCCACCGGACTGCTCGCCCGCCGGTACGCGCCCGACCGGTATCGGGACACCGGGTGACACTCACTCCGGCACGGTCGCCACGTCGCCGGCGGCGCGGGTGGACAGCGCCACCAGCGTGTCGGCGGCGGCGTAGCGAACGACCTCTGAGCGGCGGGCGGCGTGACGACACCGCGATACGGGAGGGGACCAACCCCCCGTGTCTTCGTTTGGCGGTCTGCGAACGGCGGTCTTGCGAGCCACGACCGCGAGGGAGCGGCATAATCCTGGTGGCACCGGCTACCAAGCCGATATGTCCATCGCGTATAATCCCCGGCACCCTGCGAGTCCGCGCCCATGACCCTCGACGAAGCCAACGCCGAAGCCGTCCGCCGCATCCGTGCCGCCAAGGACTGCGGCCAGTGGTGGCTGGACCTCGGCGACCTGCCCATCGAGCGCTTGCCCGATGAGATCGCCGAGTTGAGCGAGCAACTGACGGTGCTGGCGTTGGGGATGTTTGATTGCGTACTTGGACCGGATGTCAAAACACTTGGCTGGGGCTCGGACGGTGACAGGAGCATCACCGTGGTTGACATTGACTCGATTCGCGCGCTGAAGCGGCTTGCAACACTCGATCTGGCTTGCTGTGAAAACCTTAAATTTATCGAACCGGTCTCGCAGCTTCCCGGAATTCAGCAGCTCAATTTGCACAAGTGCTCCAAAGTCGAGGATTTCCAAGCACTTCGTGGCAAAGCGACCATTCGCGTACTTAACCTCTCCTTTGGTGGGACAACGGCGTTTGCTCCAGTGACGACCATTCTCAACAGTTTGGAACTGCTAACGGTGTTCGGTAATCGCTTTGCTGATCTACACTCAAGCGTTTGTGGCCCCCACAAATATCACAACGCCCTCGACGCCGTCCGCGCGTACTACGCTGCGCTGGGGCCGGATGCGAAGTCGGACGCGGAGGTCAAGGTGTTCGTGCTGGGGAACGGGCGGTGCGGGAAGTCGTACCTCATTCGCCGGCTGACCGGCATGACGTGGGAGCAGATCGAGGCCGCGAAAATCGTCACCACCCACGGCGTCACCATTGTCAGTTGCCCGGCCCCGGCCGAGTGGGGCCTGCCGCACCCGGTCACGCTGAGCATCTGGGACTTCGGCGGGCAGGACATCTACCACGGCACGCACGCCCTGTTCCTCCGCGA
>JAYTTN010000377.1:0-5736 GCA_043745295.1 Fimbriiglobus sp.
GCGCGAGCAAGGGGCGAACCGCCCGAGGGGTTGGTCCCTTGCTCGCGCGGCGGGCTGACAAAATCGAGACGGAGCAATCGCATTCGGCGTCCCCGGTCGCGCGACCGGGGACGTGGGGAGTGTATGAAGGCGACCGGGTTACTTCAGCGTCGAGCGGAGCGGCTGCGGCTCCGGGATGCCGGGAAGCGGCAGGTCGGGCAGCGGCGGCGGGGTGAAAAGGCGGCTCGATTCCGCCGTCTTCGGCTTCTTCGGCTCGTCCGGGTCCACCGGCTTCTTGGGGTCGTCCACCTTTTTCGGGTCGTCGGTCTTCTTGGGGTCGTCGGTCTTCGCCGGCGGCATGAGTTGCGGGGCGGCCAGCGGCTGGCTCGACGGGTACGTGGCCGGCGGCGAGTCGAACACCGGCACGCCGGTCGGGGCGCAGCCGGCGGCCCCGGCCTGCTGCGGGCAGTGGTCCTCCCACTTCCGCCACTTGGTCTGGAAGTGGCCGTAGCAGGTGCCGGGGAGGATGGTCGGCCCGCAGTAGCGGCGGATGTACGCCCAGTCCGAGAGGGGGAAGCTGTTGACCGCGCACGCCGGCTGCTGCTGGCCGTCGATCATCTGCCGCTTGCGGGTTCGGGGCGGGTTCGGGGCGAACAGGCCGATGCCGGTGCCGGCCGCGCCCAGGCCAGTGAAGCCACCGAACACCGGGCCGACGACGCCGACCTCGCCGCACCCGCTCGGGCAGTCGGCGACGACCGGCGCGAACGTCGGTGCGAAGGTGATGGGCATCGGCGGCGGGGCACCGTCGGCGGCGAGGGCCGCCGTCGCGGGCGCGAGGAGTCCGGCGACCGCCAGCAGGCGGGCGCGGAGACGCTTCAGAATCATGGCGGGATTCCTTTCGAGGGGGCGGAAGTTGTCGCAGGCTGTCAGGGGTAGGTCGAGGGTGGTGCCAAGGTGGAGACCCCACCCCCCGGCCCCCTCCCCATAAATGGAGAGGGGGTGTTCAAGCGGGTCACGCTGTTGAAATCAGTCGTTGGTCGTGGCAGTTCCGGGGCAAAAACCGAACCCCGATGTCTCTTTGAACACCCCCTCTCCGGAACGGGGAGGGGGCCGGGGGGTGGGGTCTTCGACTCTACAGGGTGGCTACCGGCCGAGGCCGCCGCCGGCGACCGGGCGAGTGGCGGCCGGCCGGGCGAAGCTGGGCTGAGCACCGCCCGCGCCGCCGGGGCGGTTGAACCCGCCGGCCCGGTTGCCGCCGCCGGCGCTGATGCCACCCAGTCCGCCACCGCCCACCCGGTTGAAGTAGTTGCCGGTGTTGTTGAACGTGGCGACGTTGCCGGTGGCGGGCAGGAACAGGTTGATCAGCCCGCCGGCCAGTTGCTGGTTCTGCGTCTGGAGCGATTGGAAGTCGGAGTTGGCGGAATTCAACTGCTGCTGGAGCTGGCCGGCCTGCTGCTGGAATTGCTGCTGCGGGAGGACCAAGCCGAAGTAGTTCAGCGCCGGACTGGACCCGCCGTTGAGCAAGTTCAGGTACGGGCTGAAGACGGGCCGCTGGGGGCTACCGGTGGACGGCATGGGCTGGGCGCGGGCGACCGTGCCGTACGCGAGGACGACGGCCGACAAGAGGAGGCGGGTCATGAGTCGAGTTCCTTTCGCGTTCCGGTTTCCGTTGAGGCTACCGCGGGGCGGGTGCCTGTCAACCGGCCGAGCGTCCGCTCGTGTACGCAACGGATCGGCGGCGGACCCGGTTCCCGTGAACCCGGCCCGCCGCCGACGCGGAAGTTCGACTCAAGTCGGCCCGTCAGTCCCGGCACAATCCGGCTCACCGGCCGATGCCGACGCCGGTGCCGGTGCCGCCGATGCCGGTGCCGGTGCGGATGGTGTTCACCGCGCTGGTGCCGAGCAGCGTCACCCCGAACAGGCGGTTGATCGGCTGCAGCGTCTTGCCGAGCTGGGTGTCGGCCTTCACCAGCGGGTCGCTCATGATGAACAGCCGGTCGCCGGGCAGGATTTGGTAGTTGCTACGGGTGTGCCCGCGGCGGCTGATGCCCTTCCAGTCCACCGGCAGGATTTGGTCCTGGGTGCTGCCGGCCGGGGCCGGGCGGGCGACCCACATCTTGTTCGACGACACCGAGGACAGCCCGCCCACCAGCGAGATGGCGTCCAGCACCGTCTCGTTCCCGGTGGCGGACAGCCGCTGCACCTGCGCCCCGTTACCGGCGAAGTCGGTGATGACGTAGTAGAACTTGCTGTTGAACGCCCCCACGTCCACGCTCACCTCCGGGCGGAGCAGCGTCCGGGACAGCAGCGCCTCGACGGCCGCTTTCACCTGCGGCAGGGTCATGCCGGCGACGTACACGCTGCCGTAGTTGCCCAAACCGACGGTGCCGTCCGGCCGGATCAGGTGTTCGCCCTTGATCTGCTGGACCCCCTTGGACTGGGCCAGCGACACGCTCACCGCCGGCTCCTTCAGCCATCGCTTCAGTTGTTCGGCCAGCTTCTTCTCGGCCTGCTGGGCGGTCAGGTCGGCGACGGACACCTGGCCGCCGTAGTCCGGCCCCAGGTTGATGGTGCCGTCCGGGTCCACCGGGTAGATGCCGTTGATCGGGGTCTTCTCGGGCGCACCGGGGGCGTACAAGTAGAGGGAGTCGAGCGAATCGATCTTGTACGGCGGCAGCGGGATGAGCCGGCTCGCATTGATGATCAGGATGTCCGGCGGGGCCACCGTGTACGGCGGGTGCGTCGTCATGTTCAGTTCTTTCGGCAGCTCGAAATCCGGCGACAATTGGACGTCCGTCGTCACCCCGCGGTGGGCCGGGGCGGACTGGCAGCCGGTGCCAATCAGGGCCAGTACGGCACCCGCGACGGCCACCGGCAGAATCACCCGTCGGGCGGATCGGGTCATGGCTACTCCTCCAGAGATTCCGGTTGGGTCGGTCGGTCGGGGCCGCATTACGATCCGGATTGCCGGATCGTCGGGCACGCCCACTTCCACCCCCTTATTCGGCTTCACCGGTTCGCCAGTCCAGCGAAAAGCCCGCCTCTTGCGCCCGACACGGGGATTCCTGCGCATTCGCCCAATCGCCACAATCCCCCGAATCACCAAAGACGGAAAAACATCCACTTCCGAGAGGTGGTGACATACATTGGTAGCGGGCATGTGCCTCAAGTGACGGACAGAATCAGGCCAAACGTCGGTCACTGGAACCGATCAGGCCACGCCTGCTAAAATTCTGCCCAAGCACGAATGTTCGGCCGCTGAGCCGAAAAGAATCTGACGGCTTTCCGGACGGTCTTCACCGGTTTTCCGTGAGAGCCGCAAGAGTTTGGCCGAACGAGATTCCCCCGCTCTGGTGGGGCCAGCGGACCGTGATACAGTTCCCTACAATCCCACCCTCGACGCGGGAGTGAAACGTCATGCAGCGCCCGAACTCCGGTGACCCGTTCCTGCCGGCGGCCGTCACCAACGGCCACCCGATGACCGGCGGGTACGGCGCGCCCGCGCACACCGGCGGTTTCCCCGGCCAGTTCCCGGCCAGCCCGTTCGCCGTCGCCAACCCCACCGCGCCGGGCACCGGCCACCGGTCGCTGCCGACCATCGCCGAGCTGTTCCACTCGTTCAAGCGGCGGTGGGTGCTGGTGCTGATGGTCGGCGGGCTACTGGGCACCATGTTCGCCGCCGGCGTGTGGATGGCCCTGCCGTCCGGCAAGCACCAGGCGCGGGCGCTCATCCAGGTGAAGACCGAAGCGCCGAACCAGGTCGGCCGGCAGACGGCCGGCGAGTACGAGTTCGACCGGTTCAAGGAGGCCGAACTGGCGAACATGCGGACGACCGGATTCCTCTCGACGGTGGCCGCGAACGACAGCGTGGCCCGTCAGCAACTCCTCCAGCAGTCGGACGACAAAGCGCAGACGATCCTGGGCCTGCTCGACACTAAGTTCCATACGGCGGAGATGCTAACAGTCACCATGAACGGGGACGACGCTAAACAGTTAAAGGTGATCCTAACGGTGTTCGTCGAGACGTACCTGGCCAAGGCCAAGGACGACCAGTCCGAAGAGCGGAACCGCAACCTTCTCGACCTCCGCGTGAAACTCGAGAAGGCCGAGAAGCAGGTCGCCGCCGAGCGGGCGAAACTGGTGGCGAACGCCAAACAAGGGGCGGCGCTCAACGACAACGGGTTGAAGGAGTTGTCCCTGCACCAGTCCATTCTGGGTCTCGGTCAGAAACTGGAGGCGGCGGTCGATGAGCGGACCAAACTGCAGCTGCAACTGGGCCAACTGAAAGCGGAAGCCCAATCGGGTGCCTTCGTGGTGGAGATGGACAAGGTGGCGGGCAAGACCATCGGCCACCCGCGGCTGGCGGACGCCCAATTGAAGGTCGATCAGGCGCGGGCCGACGTGGCCGACTTCGGGAAGACGTTGCAGCTCGGCTCGCCGCGACTGGTCGATGCCGAGGCGCGGCTGGCGGCCGCCGGCCGTGACTTCGAGCGGCAGCGGAAACTGCTGGAAGGCAGCCTCGTCGCCGACGAGATGGTACTCCGCAAGGACTCGCTGGGGACGAAGATCAAGGACGCGGAGAAGGCGCTGGAGCTGGTCGTCGGCCAGATCAAGGACACGGAGGCCCGCAAGGCGTACTTCGAGGATCAAGTGCGGAAATCCGTCGAGGGCGGGGTGGACCAGTTCAACGTGAAGAACGACCTCCTGCCGCTCGTCGAGCAGCGAGACTTGCTGTCCAAGCAGAAGATGATGCTGGAACTGGAAGAGGGCAACCGGAAGTTGCGGGTCGAGTTGAAGGAAGGGGCGCAGGTGTACATGAACTACAACCTGAAGCAGAAGATGGTGATGGCGGCCGGGGCCGGGGTCATCGGGCTGCTCGGCGTCATGCTGCTCATCTCGTACCTGGAGTGGCGGAACCGGCGGGTGGACGGGGTGGATCAGGTCGTGTCCGAACTGGGCATGCGGGTGATCGGCACCATCCCGGCGTTCCCCAGCCGGGCCAGCCTGCGGTCCGGCGACGCCGGCCAGAACCAGAACTGGCGGTTCATCCTGAACGAGAGCGTGAACAGCACCCGCACCATGCTGCTGCACACCGCCAAGACGCAGCAGATGCAGGTCATCATGGTGACCAGCGCCATGCAGGGCGAAGGCAAGACCAGCCTGTCCAGCCAGCTCGCCACCAGCATGGCCACCGCCGGCCTGCGGACGCTCATCCTCGACTTCGACCTCCGCAACCCGTCCATGCAGAAGCTGTTCGACGTGCAGATGGCCCCCGGCTGCTGCGAGGTGCTGCTGCAAGAGGTGGACGTGTCCGACACCGTCCAGCCGACGACCGTGCCGAACCTGTGGATCATCCCGGCCGGCCAGTGCAACCACCGCGTCATCGCCGCGCTCGCCCAGGGGCACCCGCTCGAGCAACTGTTCAACCGCCTCCGCGGGCAGTTCGACATCATCATCGTGGACTCGTGCCCGATCCTGCCCGTCGCCGACTCGCTGCTGGTCGCCCAGCACGTCGATGGCGTGGTGTTCAGCATCCTTCAAGACGTGAGCCAACTGCCGAAAGTGATCGACGCCTCCGAGAAGCTGGTGCAGTTGAACATCCCGCTGCTGGGCGCGGTGGTGAACGGCATCAAGCCGGACATCCAGGCCTACGGGTACAACTACGTCAAGCAGCTGCCGGCGTGACGAGCGCGTCGGGCGAACGCGGCGAACGGCGCGACGTGAGTCCGCCGGTTCCGGGTTCGATCCGAGCCGGAA
>JAYTTN010000378.1:0-5734 GCA_043745295.1 Fimbriiglobus sp.
TCCGGCCCGCTGCCCCCGCGGCGGGCTAACAAGATCGGCCCTTGCTCGCGCGGCGGGCTAACAAGACACCATTTACTTCCCCTCGATGGCGTACAGGTGCTTCTCGCCCCGCAGGTAGAGGGTCTTGCCCACCGCCGCGGGCGAGGCGTCGATGGGGTCGTTCAGCGCGTTCACCGACAGCACCTCGGGCGCGTCGCCGGCCTTCAGAACGACGGTGGTGCCGGCGCGGTCGCAGATGTAAATCCGGCCGGCGGCGGCCAGCGGCGAGGCGTACAAGCCGCCCAGCTTCGGCAGCCGTTCCCCGGTCGTCAGCGGCTTGCCGGACTTCGCGTCCAGCACCGTCAGCACCGGCGTGTTCGCCTGCGTGAAGTACAGCCGGCCGTCGTGCAGCAGCGGCGACGGCACATACGGCGTGCCCTTGCCGTACCGCCAGTTCACCTTGCCGGCCGTACCCAGGTCGCCGGCCGAATCCAGCGGCACCGCCACTGCCGCCGCGCCGCCGTACCCGCTGAACAGGTACGCCACGCCGTTCTCGGCCAGTGGGGACGGGATGGCGTTGGTCGTCATCCCGCCGACTTCCCAGATAACTTTGCCGTCGGCCAGGTCGTAGCTGCGGGCGCGGGTGGTGGCGTTGACGATCACCTGCGTCCGCTTGCCGTGGGTCACCACCAGGGGGGCGTTCCAGCTCGTCTTGTCGTCCCGCTTCGCCTCCCACTTAGTCTTGCCGGTGGCGGCGTCGAGGACGATCAATTTGGAGTCGTCCTCTTGGTCCCAGTTCAGCACCACCGCATCGCCGTGGACGACGGGTGTGACCGCCTCGCCCCACCCCAGTCGGGTGTGCATCCGGCCGAAGTCGCGGGTCCAGAGTTGCTTGCCGTCGAGGTCGAACGCGAACACGCCGAAGGAGCCGAACGAGGCGTACAGCCGCTTGCCGTCGGTGGCCGGCGACCCGGCGGCGTAGGAGTGGGTGGCGTGGTGGCCCTCGTGCGGCACGGCCTCGGCGGCGGTCTTCCGCCACAGCTCCTTGCCGGTGTTGCGGTCCAGGCAGATTACGTCGAACTTGTACCAGTGCGTCGGCGGTTGCGTCCGGGTGGCGAACTTCGGATCGACCTTCGGCATCTCCTCCGGCTTGGCCTCGCGGTCGGTCTTGATCGCGGTCAGGATGAAGAGGCGGTCCTCCCACACCACCGGGGTGGCGCTGCCGCGACCGTCGATGGGCACCTTCCACTTGATGTTGGTCTTCTCGTCCCATTTGGTCGGCGGGTCGGCCGACTTCGGGGCGACGCCGTTGGCGGTCGGGCCGCGCCAGCTCGGCCAGTGGTCGGCGGCCGTGGCGAACGAAATGGAGAGCACGAGGGCGAAGGGCACGAGGCGCGGCATCGGAGCAACTCCGGTCGGGGCGGGTGCGCTCGTTGTATCGCCGCCGCCGTTCGCCGGAAGGGGACGACCTCCCCCCGGCTCGACTGCGCCGTTCCGACCGCGGAACAGGGGCCGGGGATTGCCACACCTCATCGTTCCGCTCCGCCCGTGGCCGCTTGACGCCAGCGCCGGCGGGACTACCTTTGAACAGGTACGCCACCACTCCCGCCGGTCCTGCCCCAGAAGGTTCTCCATGCCCGCAACGTGTGTCGTCGGTCTCCAGTGGGGGGACGAGGCGAAAGGGAAGATCGTGGACCTGCTCGGCGACCGCCACCAGTTCGTCGTGCGGTTCAACGGCGGGAACAACGCCGGCCACACGGTGGTGTGGGGCGACCGCACGTTCAAGCTCAGCCTGCTGCCCACCGGCGTGCTGAAGCCGCACGTCACGTCGGTCATCGGCAACGGCGTCGTCGTCTACCCGCCCCGCTTCCTCGAAGAGGTGGACCAGTTGGTGAAGGCCGGCGTGCCGGTCGGGGCCAACCTCGTCGTGTCCGATCACGCCCACGTCATCTTCCCCTACCACATGGAAGAGGAGCGGCTGGCCGAAGCCGAGGCCGACGGCAAGATCGGCACCACCGGGCGGGGCATCGGGCCGTGCTACCAGGACAAGGCCGGCCGGCGGTTCGCGGTTCGCGTCGGCGAACTGCTGCACCCGACGCACCTCCGGGAGCGCCTACGGCAGATCGTGCCCATGAAGAACCGGCTCATCGCGGCGTTCGCCGACGGCCCCGGCGACACCATGAAGTTGTTCGACGCCGACCGGCTGTGCGACGAATACCTCGGCTATGCCGAGACGCTCCGGCCGCACATCACCGACACCGCCCGCCTCCTGCACGACGGCCTTGCCGCCGGCAAGCACGTCCTGTTCGAAGCGGCCCAGGGGTCGCTGCTGGACGTGGACCACGGCACGTTCCCGTATGTGACCAGCAGCAGCAGCCTCCCCGCCGGCGTCTGGCCGGGCACCGGCGTGCCGACCAAGCACCTGACCCGCACCGTCGGCGTCGTGAAGGCGTACACCACCCGCGTCGGTCGCGGACCGTTCCCGACCGAACTGGACGACGGGCCGACCGGCATCGGCGAACGCATCCGCAAGATCGGCCGCGAGTACGGCACCGTCACCGGTCGGCCCCGCCGCACGGGGTGGTTCGACGCGGTGGCGGTGCGGTACACGGCCGCGCTCAGTGGCGCGGACGACATCACTGTCATGCTGCTGGACGTGCTGAGCGGGCTGCCGGAACTGAAGCTGTGCGTCGGGTACGAACTCGACGGCAACAGAATTGACTACTTCCCCAGCGACTCGTTCCTGCTGGAGAAGTGCCAGCCGGTGTACGAGACGCTGCCCGGCTGGAGCGAGGACATCACCGGCTGCCGGACGTTCGACGCCCTGCCCGCCGCCGCCCGCCGCTACGTGGACACCATCCAGCAACTGGTCGGCCTGCCGGTGAGCGTGGTGTCCGTCGGCCCCGACCGGGCACAAACCATTCGGCTCCAACCGGATTAGCCACAGAGACGCAGAGTCACAGAGAAAACGAAGAATTTGGACAGGATGACAGGATGGAAGGCATGGATGAAGACGGAATGGTTCTTTCTTGATCTTTGATTTCATCCTGTGATCCCGTCCACTCATTCCGACCTCAGCGGTGGCACTCGTTCATGGCCGACCCGCAACACGATGCCTTTGCCTATTGTCGGTCGGTCGGGGTCGATCCCGACCGCCTGCCCCGGCACGTCGCCGTCATTATGGACGGCAACGGCCGCTGGGCCGTCGAGCGCGGCGGCGAGCGGGTGGAAGGGCACCTGCGCGGGGCGGACGTGGTGCGGTCCACCGTCACGGAGTGCTGCCGGCTGGGGATCGATCAACTCACGCTGTACTGCTTCAGCGCCGAGAACTGGAAGCGACCGGCCGAGGAGGTGGCGTTTCTGATGATGCTGCTGAAGCAGTACCTTCTCGACGAGCGGCAGCTCCTGCTCGACGAGAACATCCGCTTCGCCATCATCGGCCGGCGGGAGGGCATCCCGGCGGACGTGCAGGCGGAGATGGACGAGAGCATCCGTCGCACGGCGGGGAATACGGGTTTGACGCTCTGCCTGGCCATCAATTACGGCAGCCGGACGGAGATCGTGGACGCGGTGCGGGCGCTGGCCGAGCGGGTGAAGCGCGGCGAGTTGCAACCGGCCGACATCGACGACCAAGCGGTTTCGGATTCGCTGTACACGGCGGGCATGCGCGACCCGGACTTGCTCATCCGCACGGCCGGCGAGATGCGGGTGAGCAACTACCTGCTGTGGCAGATTTCCTACGCCGAACTCTGGGTGACGCCGAAGTGCTGGCCGGACTTCGACGCCGGCACCCTGCACGACGCCTGCCGCGCCTTCGCCGCCCGCGACCGCCGCTTCGGCGGGCTGACGAACCGGCGCGGCGCGGTGTGACCAAGGATTTGGTAGGGGCACCCCTTGTGGGTGCCCTCTTCCATCGTGGGCACCCACAAGGGGTGCCCCTACCGAAGACAAAATTTTCATGCTCTGGAAACGCCTGATCGCCGGGCCGCTGATGGCCGCCGCCGCCCTCGGCGTGCTGTTCGCCGACGCCGCGTTCGCGCCGCACTACCCCATCCTGTGCGGGCTGGTGCTGCTGGCGCTGACGGTCTGCACGCTCGAACTCGTCCGCCTCATCCCCGAATCGAACCGCCCGCGACTCGCCGTCTGCCTCGCGGGTGTCCTCGGCATGGCCGTCACACCCTTCGCCGAAGTCTGGTGCGGGGCAACCGGGAAGTCCTTCGACTTCCTCTTCTTCGCGTTCGCGGCGGCGGTTCTCGTCGCGTTCCTCGTCGAGATGTACTTCTACACCGCCGACGGCACCGCCACCGGACGGGTGGCGTCGGCGGTGTTCGCGTTCGCCTACCTCGGCCTGTTCGCCGCGTTCTTCCTGAAGCTGCGGTGGCTGGACCCGGACACGTCCGGCTTGATGCTGACGGCGGCGATCTTCGTGCCGAAGGGCGGCGACATCGGCGCGTACTTCGTCGGCCGATTCCTCGGCCGGACGCCGTTTTCGCCGCTGATCAGCCCGAAGAAGACGTGGGAAGGGTTCGGCGGCGCGGTGCTGGGCGCGGTTGCCGTCGCGCTGCTGTTGCACGCCGTCGGCCCGGTGTTCCGACACGGCTGGCCGGAGGCGGTGGCGTTCGGCGCGCTGTTCAGCGTAGTCGGCATCCTCGGCGACTTGGCCGAGTCGATGGTGAAGCGGGACGGCCGGATGAAGGACGCCTCGGCCCGCATCCCCGGCTTCGGCGGCGCGCTGGACGTGGTCGATTCGGTGCTGTTCGCCGCCCCGGTCGCCTACCTGTGGTTCGCCGTGCGGTGATCGGCTTACCCGACGCCGTACCCGGTGTGCGGGCGGAGTTCCGGCGGTTGCTCGGCGAGGATGATGTCCTCCGTGGAAACCCCGGCCGCGACCAATTCCTTGGCGATCCGCTGGTCCGTGCCGTTGAACTGAATCCAAATCTTGTCGCCGATGATGTCCAGGTGCAGGAACGCGCCTTGCACGCGGCGATCCCGGTCCCAGCCGACGTCCATCGCCAAGTAGTGGTCGCGCTCGGCGTCGATCACCGGGTAGCACTCGATCCGTCCGTGCGACGGCTTGTGGGTGCCGTACTCCTCGATCAGTTTCCGGACGATCTGCCGGTATCGGTCCCGTTTGTCCATTGCACGACCCTCCGTTGGGTGGCGTTGTACACGAGGAATCGGATCCGCAGGTCGGCAGCCACCGTCTGCCCCAGCGGTTCCTCGAAGACGTTGCGGTATACTGTATCCCGGACGGCCAGGAACAGTTCACGATCCGGTTCCGTGCGGGTCAGGATGACCCGGTAGACGCAGTATTGGCCGACCGCGTGGTGGAGGCTGTCCATGTGCGATTCGCCGACGAAGCTCTGCACCTCGACGGCGATCCGCTCGCCGTTCCGCTCGGCCCCCAAGTGGGGTCGCTCCGCACCCAAATCGACGTACAGCCGCCGCGACCCGAACAGCACCGTGAGCGGGTCGTCGGTGATCGTCCAGCCGTCGGCGACGAGGGCGTCCCGCACGGCGTCGTGGTCGATGTTCTTCGCGGGCATGGTCGCCTCGACGTGCCGGATGTGGCGGACGCGGTCCCACGCGCGCTTCTCGGAGCGCGCGGCGAACCCGGATCGGGTTCGCCGCGCGGCGACGCCGAGCGATCTGCTGTTACTGCCCGCCGATCCAGCCGACGTAGAAGCTGAAGATCTGCTGGTTGTCGTACGGCCCCTTGCGGATCGGGAAGGCGAAGTCGAGCGCGATGGGCAGC
>JAYTTN010000379.1:0-21887 GCA_043745295.1 Fimbriiglobus sp.
GCCCGGCGACGACGGTGTTGTTCACTTCGGCATGACGTACACCCGGTCGCCGGGCAGCAGTTGGTAGTTCGTCTTCGTGACGCCTTTCTCGGTGATGCCCTTCCAGTCTACCGGCAGGGTTTGCTCGGCCCCGCCGTTCGCGCCCTGCCGCGCGACCCAAATGGAACACTTCGCGTCCGGCTTCACCCCGCCGATGGTGGCGATGGCGTCCAGTACCGTCTCGTTCCCGGTTAAAGGGAATCGCTGCACCTGCTCGCCGCTGACGGCGAAGTTGGTGATGACGTAGTAGTGCTTGCTGCTGAACGCCGACACATCGAGCGTCACCTCGCCTTCAACGCGAAACTTCTTCATCGCCTTCCGCACCGCGTCCGTCGCTTCCGTGAGAGTCATCCCCGCGACCGCAACCGTCCCGTAGGCTCCGAGGTTGATCGTGCCATCGGGGCGCACCAAGTATTGGTCTTCATCCTTGGGGATCGCTTCCGGCTTCGGCGCGAACGTGATCTTCAGGATGTCCGGCGCTTCGATCACGTAGTCGCCCGGCACCTTCGCGGCCGGCTTCACAATGGCCTTCAACAGCGTCTCCGGCTTCTTCAGCCACTCGATCCACGCCTTCTCCAGTTCGTCCGCGTCGGCGAACCCGTAGGTCGCCTTCAGCGCTTTGTCCCACCCGTCGGCGAAGCTGGCTTCCAGTAGCGGGAGCAGCTTCTTCGCGTCGCGGGCGTGCAGGAACCGCGCGACCGAGTGCCCTTGCGCGTACAGCACCACCAAGTCCTTCGGGTACTCGGTCATCGGCAGCAGTGTCTTCAACACGAGCGCCTTGCCGCCGTTTAGAACCTCGCGGCACTTGATGTCGTGATCGGCTTGCTCCTTCGCGGGTTCGCTCAGCAGTGCGATGCCCTCGTCGGCCCAGCGGGGCAGCGGCCGGCCGAAGTGCGCGGCCAGCACGCAGTGGGTGATCTCGTGCGGCAGTTGCACCCGCAGGATTTGCTCCAGCGATCCCTCCAATTGCATCTCGGACGCCAGCAGCGCCGGCTTCGTCTTGTCCGGCCCGTAGGTGAACGTCGTGCTTCCCACCGTGCGACTCGGCTCGATCTTCACGACGATCTTCCAGTTGTCTTTCAGCGGCGGCAGCGGCTTGCCGGTCCACTTCTCCGCCAGCACCCGCGCCTGGTGTTCGGCCTCGCGCTGCACGATGCGGTTCACCAAGGTGTCGCCGCCGGTGACGACGAACCGCGGTTCCGCATCGGCCGGCGGTGGCGGGGCGGCCCGCAACACCGGCGCGCCGGGCAACTGCTGCGGCGGGATGGTGGGCGGCTCGCTCGGCTTCGGCTTGTCGTCCGCCAGCCCGACGCCCAGCGCCGACAGGCCGAGGGCGAACACGGCCACCGAGGCCGCCACCTTCATGCGCAGTCCGCTCATGGCAACTCCTTTCGCAAGTGTGGCCGGCACGGACGCGACCGCCGCGCCGCCGGCCAGGAAGTCGAACGCCACTGACAGCGTGCTGTCAGCCAACCGGGGAGGGACGGCTGTGGCCGTTCCGACGCCCGCGATCAGCCCGCCCGCCACCGCCGGCACCACGCCCCGCCGCTCCAGCCGCTCGCGCAGAAGCTGCTTCGCCTGGGCCACCCGCCGGCGAATCGTCCGCTCGCTCTCGCCGAGGGCTTTCGCAGCGTCCGCCTGCGTGCGGTCCTCGATGAGGCAGGCGACCACGACCGACCGGAGTTTGTCCGGCAGCCGCGTCAACTCCTCGTCGAGCACGCGGCCGAGGTCGGCAGTGTGGAGCACCGGCTCGGAGGCCGGTGCCACGGAGTCCGAATCGAGACGTGCCGGGTGCCACCTGCCTCGCCGTCGCATCTGGCGGGCGACTCGACCGGCGACGCCGACGAGCCAGCTTCCGACGCTGGCGGCCTTCCGCACGCGATCGGCGCGAGTCGCCAGCACGAGGAAAGAGGCCTGAAAGGCGTCGTCCGCGAGGGACACGTCGAGCAACCGCCGACACACGCGGTAGACCAGCGGACCGTGCCGGTTCAACAACTCGGCGAACGCGCCCTCGTCGCGCGAGGCCACGAACCGGGCCAGCAATTCGGCGTCGGTGTCGGCGGAACGCGGCATCGAACGGAACAGGCGGAGGGCGGTCATCCGTGACCTCGTGCGAATGCGGTCGTAAGGTAGTGGCGCGGCGAACGGCGAACCGGCCAACATTTTCGACCTGCCATGTCCGATTCTCTCGAAACCCGCCTCCGGTTGAAAGCCGAGTCGCTCGGCTTCACGCTGTTCGGCGTTGCGCCGGCGACGGACGCCGACGGGTTCGACCGCTTCACCGACTGGCTCGACGCCGGGTACGCCGGCACTCTGGACTACCTGCACCAGTACCGCGAACACCGCCGGCACCCCCGCAGCGTGCGGCCGTGGGTGCGGAGCGTAGTCATGCTGGGAATGGAGTACTCTTCGGGAAACAGGAGGCAGGAGGCAGGAGGCAGGGGACAGGGGGCAGGAGACAGAGGTCTGGAATCAGAAGGCAGCAAGGCGATGGAGGTCAAAACGCTGCCTCCTGATGTCTCCTGTCGCCAGACTCCTGACTCCCGGCCCCTGTCTCCTGACTCCTATCTCCCGACTCCGGGGCGGGTTGCCGCTTACGCTCTCGGCCCCGACTACCACCGGTACATTTGGGATCGCGTCAACGACCTGTCGGCGTGGCTGACGACCGAGGTGCCGGGGTGCCTCGCCCACGGGGTGGTGGACACGGCCCCGATCCTCGAGCGGGACTTCGCCCGCCGCGCCGGCCTCGGCTGGTTCGGCAAGAACACCATGCTCATCAACAAACACCGGGGCAGCTCCTTCTTCCTGGCCGCGTTCCTGACTGACATCGAACTGTCACCGAGTCCGCCGCACGAGGCCACCCACTGCGGCACCTGCACCGCGTGCCTCGACGCCTGTCCGACGGACGCCTTCCCCGAACCCGGCGTCCTCGACGCCCGCAAGTGCGTCAGCTACCTGACCATCGAACTCCGCGGGCCGATCCCGGAGGAGCTGCGGCCCGGCGTCGGCGACTGGCTCTTCGGCTGCGACGTGTGCCAGGACGTGTGCCCGTGGAACCGGTCAAGGAATCCAGGGCACCCACAAGGGGTGCCCCTACAAGGAACCTCCGTAGGGGCACCCCTTGTGGGTGCCCTCCCCGATTTCCCCACCAACCCGGACCTGCTAGCCCTCGATCCCGTCGAGTTGCTCGCGCTGTCGCCCGCCCAGTTCAAACAGCGGTTCGACGGCACATCCCTACTCCGGGCGCGGCGGAGCGGGCTGCTGCGAAACGCGGCGATTGTCCTGGGTAATACCGGCGTTGCCTCGGCGTTGCCGGCACTCGAACGCGCGGCCCTCGACGCCGACGAGGTGATCCGCGACGCGGCGACGTGGGCGATCAGCCGGATTCGGCAGCGGTGCGGCTGACCCGACTTCGCACCCACGGCGCAATCGCCAGCGACACCGCCACCAGCGCCGTCGCCACGATGACCACCGTCGGGCCGGTCGGCACCGCGCGGCGGGGTTCGCCCAGTTCGCGGCTCAGCCACTCGCCGAACACGCCGGCCGTCGCGCCGAACACGGCCGCCAGCGCCGCCACCCGGCCGAGGCGATCCGTCCACAGCCGCGCCGCCACCGGCGGGGCCACCAGCAGCGCGCTCATCAGCACCACGCCGACCGCCTGCAACCCCACCACGACCGCCGCCACGATCAGCGTCGTCAGCAGCAGGTCGAGCGCCCGCGTCGGGAAGCCCAGGCTGGCGGCGAAGTCCTTGTCGAAGCTGAGCAGCTTGAACTCCTTCCAGAACAGCGCCGCCAGCAGCACCGCCCCGCCGCCCAACAGGAAGATGGCGTTCAACTGGTCGTCGCGGAGGAAGGCCGCTTCGCCGAACAGGTAGCGGTCCAGGCCGGGCGAACTGGCGAGCACGGGCAGGGCGCGCTCGATGTCGTTCGCGGGCGGGCGGGCGGCGCGGTCCTGCATGTACGTCATCAGCAGCAGGCCGAAGCCGAAGAACACCGCCAGCGCGCCGGCCAGCGCCGTGTCGAACGGGATGCGGCTGCGGCGGACGATGCCCCCCACCGCGCTCATCGCCAGCCAGCCGGCGGCCATCGCCCCGACCACCAGCACCGCCGGCGACCGCCCGCCGAACAGGTACGCCAGCGCGATGCCGGGCAGCGCCGCGTGCGAGATGGCGTCCCCCATCAGGCTCTGGCGGCGGACGACGGCGAACGTGCCGAGAATCCCGGCGACCGCGCCGAGCGCGGCCAGCCCGACGGCGACGGTGCGGGCCGTGGGGTCGTCCCAGCCGGCGAGGGCGAAGGCGGTGTTCATGGCGGCATCCTACGCGGGGCGCGCGGGTTACGAGTCGTCGGCGGCGGCCGAGAAGAACCGTCGCTGACGCTTCCGGCTCGGACTTCTTCGGGTAGCGGTGGTCGCGGCGACACTCCGGAAAGTGGAAGTGTACGACAGTACCCATGCGCTCCGTTTTTGGGTTTGTCAAATGAAAGGGGAGCGATTGTCACAAATCAACTGTCCGAATTTCGGGCGCGCCTTCAAACCGGAACGTTCCGTCCGCCTTGCCCAGATTACCGCTCGGCTTTCCCCAATCGCCCGAAACCCCTCCGCCGGCGGAACCCGTCTGCTCGATACCACCCGGCACGAGAGTGCGTGACCACTTCCCCACCGGGGCGAACCGATGCGCCGCACGGCCTGGACCCTGTTGACTGCCGCCGTCGCCGGGTGCGCCGCGCCGCAGGCGCTTCGCCCGACCGAACTAGCCGTCGTGGTGGCGCGCGGGGCGGAGCCGGTGCCGGCCGAAGTGGACCACCTCGGCCGCGCCGCCGAGTTCCTGGACAAGGGCGACGACGGCGGCGCGGTGCCCCACCTGACCGCGCACGTCGCGGCCTACCCGAACGCCGTCATGGTCCGCGCGTACCTCGCCGAGTTGCACTACAAGCTCGGGCAGGTGGAGAAGGCGAAGCCGCACTTCGCGCGGTTCGTGCGCGACGCGGCCGGGATGACCGGCGCGGCCGGCAAGCACCTCACCCACGGCCACACCCGGCTGATGGAGATCGCCACCGCGACCGACGACGCCTTCGCCGAGCAGTTCCACCGGGGCGTCGGCTTGGTGCTGCTGGTGCGGCAGTGGGACGCCGAGCCGGAAGCGTCCGATGCGGAACTCGACGAGTTGACCGAGACGACGCTTGTCCGTGCGGCGGGTGCGCTGAAGGTCGCGCGGGAGATCGACCCGACCGACGCCCGCGTCCACCTGTACTTGGCCGAGGCCTGGGGGCGATTGGGGCAGCACTCGGCGGCACGGGCGGCGCGGGCGACGGCGAAGCAGCTTCTGCCCGACGCCGGCCTGAACGCCGACGAGCGGGCACGGCTCCGCGCCGCCGCGGAGTGACATTCCCGATCACGCTGCGGTTCAACAGGCATGACACTCTTCGGCTATCCGCCGTGGCTGGTGATGTGGGTCGGGGCGGCGGTCCTCTTCTTCGCCTGCAAATCCCTGACCCTGCGCGGCGTTCGCGCCCCTTGGCGGCGGAAGGTGAGCTACACCCTCGCGTGGCCGGGCCTGGATGCCCGCGCCTTCTGCACCGCTCCGAGTCCGCCGAGGCCGAGCGCCGCCGAATGGCTGTTCGCCCTGGCGAAAACGGCGCTCGGGGTCGCCATGGTGTTCGGCCTTTGCCCGCACCTCGACCCGCCGCTATTGCGTGGCTGGGTGGGCATGATCGGCATCATCTTCGTGTTGCACTTCGGGCTGTTCCACCTGCTGAGTTGCGCTTGGCGACGGGCCGGGGTGGTGGCCAAGCCGCTGATGAACTGGCCGATCGTGGCGACCTCGCTGGCCGACTTCTGGGGCCGGCGGTGGAACACGGCCTTCCGCGACCTGACGCATCGCTTTCTGTTCCGCCCGCTGACGCCGTGGCTGGGGGCGAAGGCGGCACTCGGCGTCGGGTTCTTCGTGAGTGGGCTGGTTCACGAACTGGTCATCTCGCTGCCGGCGAACGCGGGCTACGGCTGGCCGACGCTGTACTTCACGCTGCAAGGCGTCGGACTGCTGGTCGAGCGGGCGTACACGAAACTGCGCGGCCGGCTGTTCACCGCGATTGTCGTGGTCGGCCCGGCCTACGGCCTGTTCCACCCGCCGTTCGTGGAGCGGGTGGTGGTACCGTTTCTGGACTGGCTGGCGAACCCCGCATTCCCGCCGAGGGCACCGTGATGGAACCGTACCTGCCCGACCTCGTGTTCGCACTGGGGCTGATGCAGTTCAGCATCCTCGTCGCGTCGTCGCTGGTGCCGTTTCAACTGGACTGGAAGAAGGAGCTGGCGAGCCTGCCGAAGCTGCACTACCAGATGTACTTCATCTACGGCGGGTATGTGGTGCTGAACATCGTGGCGTTCGGCGTGCTGTGCGTGTGGCACGCGGACGAGATCGCGGCCGGCTCGCCGCTGGCGCGCGGCTTCTGCGGATATGTGGCGGTCTTCTGGGGCATCCGGCTGGCGCTGCAAGCGGTGATGGACGCCAAGCCGTACATGACCAAGTGGTGGTTGAAAGCCGGCTACCACCTGCTGACGGTGCTGTTCGCCCTACTCACGCTGGGCTTCGGCTATCTGGCCCTGCGGTGAGCAACCCGGTCGCCCACGCCCGATCCGCAGGCGCGAGGTCCGGCTCGGGCGGGTCCAGGTAGGCGAAGTCTTCGTACCGGGCCGCGTCGTACACCTTGTCCAACAGGGCCTGCAGATCGACCGTCGGTTCGGGGAATTCGGGCGTCAGGGGAATCGGGACGACGGGCAACCGGTCCCGCAACCTGATCGGCCAATAGCCGACCTCGGGCCGCTCGTGCCGCCGCGACACGGCGACGCAGTAGTCGCATGGCACGGCTCCGTCCCACGGCATCCGCGGCCCGCCCCGGAGCAGGTCGATCTCGACGAGATTCACCTGGCTGTGGAAGTACCGGGTCCGCTTCTGGATGTACGCATCCCGATCCGGCCCGGCGTACTTGTTCGACGGGCTGAGCAACTCGACGACCGTCACCAGCTCCCGCGAGTGCCGCTGGTAGATCGTCAGGTAGGACAGCCGCAATCGGACGACGTGCGCGGGGACCGCCACCGTCCGGGGCGGGGCGACGGCGGTCGCCGTAGCCACCCCGCCGGCCGAGTCCCGTCCGGTGTCGCGCACACCCACATCGGCCTGGCCGAAGAACCGCATCCGCGATTCCGGCATCTCGTGGAGGTACAACTGCTCCTCGACCTTCGCGTAGAAGTTCGGGGACGCCTGCGGGGCGATGGCATCCCGAATGGCGGTGATGAGTGACTCGTGGAAGTCC
Organism: Fimbriiglobus sp.; assembly: GCA_043745295.1. Classification (GTDB taxonomy): domain Bacteria; phylum Planctomycetota; class Planctomycetia; order Gemmatales; family Gemmataceae; genus JALHQU01. Next base: position 7,351 of record JAYTTN010000379.1, read on the forward strand.
GGCCACATGTAGGCGGATTCCAGGTACGGGTTCATTCCGGGGAACGGCGACGGCATCGGGGAACCTCCGTTACGGGGTGCGAAGGAGTTCGTCCGCCCACGCCTGATCCTCGGCGGACAGCGGCGGGTCGGGCGGGCGGCGGTACACGCGATACTGGTAGCCGGCCGCGTCGTACACCTTGTGCAACAGGGTCTGCAAGTCGAGCGTCGGCTCGGCGTCGTCCTCTCGGAGGGGAATCGGGATGACGGGCAGCCGCTCGCGCAGGCGGATCGGCCAGTAGTCGGCCGTCGGCCGCGCCTCCCACCGGCTGACGGTGACGGCGTACTCGCACTCCGGCCGGTGTCCCCACGGGGTGCGATGCCCACCCCGCAGCAGGTCGATCTCGACGAAGTGGACGCGGCTTTCCATGAACCGCTGCCACTTGCGGCGGTAGGCTCGGTGGTCGTCCCCGACTTTGTTCGACGGGCTGAGCAACTCGATCACCGTCACCAAGTCTTCCGAGTCCGCGTCGCGGATTTCCATGTACGACATGCGGAGCAACTCGACCGGCGGCGGGATCGTGACCCGCGCCGGGGCGGTGACGGTGAGTGTCCCGGACGTGGCGACCGCTCCGCCGCGATCCGGGCCGATGCCGATGTCCGGGTAGCTGAACAGTTCGCCGCCGTCGCCGGGGTCGGTGGCGTCCGAGATGTACGCCCCCTTCTGAAGATCGACGTAATACCGCGGGACCACCTGCGGGACGAGCGCGTCCCGCAGGGCGGAGAGGTACGAAATGTGGAACCCGGCCCACCCGTTCGGGTGTTCGAGGTACGGGTTCATTCCGGGGAACGGCGACGGCATCGGGGAACCTCCGCGCGGGTTGTGGCGTACCACCCGTCGGGGGTATCATACCATCGTCCCGCCACCCGTCCCGGTGCCGCATGACCGTCTTTCACGTCACCCTCGCGCTCCTGCTGGCGGCCACGGTCGAGAGCGGCCTCCGCGCCGCGCCGGTGCCGAGGGAGTGGGTCGATCCGCCGCCGACCGCCGCGCAGATTCGAGCCGCGACAGAAGCGTTCGCGCCGTTCAACGGCGAATACAAGCCGTACACCGATGGCACCGGGCGATCGCGGCACCGGTTCCACGTCTGGGAATACCTCGCCGACGACCGGGTTGGCGAGCTGCCGGTTCTGCCGTTCCGGTACGACCTCGTCCTCGACGGCGTAACCGTGACCGACGAGGGGTTCGTGAAGTTGACGCCGAGCCGGAAGCTCGAATCGCTCGACCTGCGTCGCGTCAAGCACCTCGACGACGGGTTGAGGCACCTGCGGAAGTTCGGCGGACTGACCGACTTCCGCCTGCAAGGCACCACCGCGACCGCCGTCGGTCTGAAGCACCTGAGCCGGGTGACGACCCTGACCCGTCTCCACTTGAACGACTCCGGCGTCGACGACGACAACCTGGCGTCCCTGAGCGGGTTGAACGGACTCACCCACCTCGACCTGTACGACACGTCGGTGAAGGACGGCGGGTTGAAAGCGCTGAAGGCGTTCCCGAAACTCCGCTCCCTGAATCTCAGCCTGAACCCGAACTGGACGGTCGGCAAAGGCGTCACGGACGACGGCTTGACGGAGATGCTCGCGCTGCCCGAACTCACGGCGCTGAACCTGCGGTACACCAACATCACCGATGCGGGCCTGAAGACGCTGGCGAAGCACCCGAAGTTGACCGAACTCGACCTGTTCAGCATCAACGCGACCGATGACGGCATCCGCGCCCTGTTCGCCGCGATGCCGGGGCTGACCAAGCTGAACCTCGGCCGGGTGAAGTTGACTGACGCCGGCACGAAGGGATTGGAAAAGCTGAAGCACCTCACCGCCATCGACTTCATGCACTGCAAGGTTGGCGCGGGCACGCTGGCACGGCTCGCCGAACTGACGGCGCTCACCGACCTCAACCTGTTCTACGCGCCCGACGTGACCGACGCCGGGGTGAAGTCGCTGGTCGGACTGGACAAGTTGGAATCGCTGAACCTCGGCGGCACCACCATCACGGACGCGGCACTCGCGGACGTGGCGAAGTTGAAAGGCCTCAAGCGGCTCGGGTTGTCGAAAGGCCTGAAGTTCGGCGTCACCGACGCGGGCGAGGCCGCGCTGCGGAAGGCGCGGCCGGATGTGGCGATTCACCTCGACTACTGACGGCGCAATTTTCCCGCCCGCTGTTGCCGCGCGGCCGAACGGCGGGTATCTTTCTCCTAACCCCGTCGCGTTCGCCGCGCGGGGCCGGTGAGTATCTTATCCAGAGTGGCTGAGGGTCAGGCCCGAAGACGCCACAGCAACCGGTCGCGGTCGGGTCGCCAGACTCGTCCCCGACGCTGGTGCTAACTCCTGCCCGACGAACCCGGACTGTCCGGCCTGTCGGGGCAGATAAGATACCGAGCGGGATCGACACACGCACTCGACGCCCCGCCGTATTCTTATCTCACCACCCCCGTTCCCGAACGGGCTTCTGGATAGCACTCACCCCGACCCCGATGCGGCCCCCCGCCATCCCGGACCAGGGTGAACTCGTGCCCGACTTCTCCACCGGCCTCCGCTGCCGCCTGTGCGGCAAGATGTACCCGAAGCAGCCGACCAACTTCTGCCCGGACGACTTCGGCCCGCTGGAGGTGGCGTACGACTACGCCGCCGTCCGCGCCGCCATCAGCCGCGCGGCCATCGTCGCCCGCCCCCGCACCATGTGGCGGTACCGCGAGTTGCTGCCGCTGGCAGGCGAGCCGACCGTCGGCCCGCAGGTGGGCGGCACCCCGCTCATCCGCGCCCGCCGGCTGGCCGAGGAACTCGGCGTCAAAACCCTGTGGATCAAGAACGACGCCGTCAATTTCCCGACGCTGTCGTTCAAAGACCGGGTGGTGAGTGTGGCGCTGAGCAAGGCCGTCGAGTTCGGCTACACGACCGTCGGCTGCGCCAGCACCGGCAACCTGGCCAACAGCGTGGCCGCCAACGCCGCGCAGGCCGGGCTGGAGGCGTACATCTTCGTCCCGGCCGACCTGGAACGGGCCAAAATCCTCGGCACCAGCGTGTTCGGCGCGAACGTCATCGGCGTGGCCGGCACCTACGACGAGGTGAACCGCCTCTGCACGAAGGTGGCCTACAAGTACAACTGGGGGTTCGTGAACATCAACCTGCGGCCGTTCTACGCCGAGGGGTCGAAGACGATGGGCTTCGAGATAGCGGAAGACCTGGGCTGGCGGTTCCCGCAACACGTCGTCTGCCCGATGGCCGGCGGCGCGCTCGTCGGCAAGATCCACAAAGCGTTCACCGAGATGCACGCGGTCGGGCTGGTGGACACGCCCGTCACGACCAAGATGCACGGCGCGCAGGCGACCGGATGCAACCCGATCAGCGACTGCGTGAAGGGCAACCGCGACCGGCACAAGCCGATCCGCAAGCCGAACACCATCTGCAAGAGCCTGGCCATCGGCGACCCGGCCGACGGCATCTTCGCCGCGAAGCTGATCCGCAGCACCGGCGGCTGGGCCGAGGACGTGACCGACGACGAGATCGTCGAGGGAATGCTGCAACTGGCCCGCACCGAGGGGGTGTTCGCCGAGACGGCCGGCGGCACGACGCTGGCCGTGGCGAAGAAGCTGATCGAACAAGGCCGCATCCCCCGCGACGAGGAGATCGTCCTCTGCATCACCGGCAACGGACTGAAAACCCAGGACTGCGTGGGCGAGGCCCTCGAGTGGCCGGCCACCATCAAGCCGGCCATCGAGGAGTTCGACGCGCTGTACGCCAACGTCCCGGTCCACCCGGCGCTGGTGCCGGCGTGACCGGTCGCCACCTCGCCGACCGCGTGCTGCCGCCGCTGGTGGTGCTGGTCGCCGCGCTCGCCGTCGTCCACACCGCCGCCCGGCTGCCGTACTTCAGTTACGATGAAGGGGTCTACTTCCATCAGGCGGCGGAGTGGGCACGCGGGCGGACGCCTTACACCGACTTCTTCGTCCCGCAGCCGCCCGGCATCCTGTGCGTCGGCTGGGCCTCGGAGAAAGTTGGGGTCGGCATCGGCGGCGTGCGGGCGTTCACCGCGCTGTGCGGTCTCGTGCTGCTGTACCAGACGTACCGCCTCGGCCGGCGGGTGTCAGACCCGGTCGGGTGGGCGGCGGCGGGGTTCCTGGCGAGTTCCGCCGAATGGACCTACACGGCGCTGGAAGCGGCGACGCAAACGCCGGCGACGGTGCTGATCCTACTGGCGGTAGAATTGGTGTTGGCGAAGCGGCTGGGATGGGCCGGCGTCGTGATCGGCCTGGCGACCCTGTTCCGCGTTCAGGCGATGACGCTGTTACCGGGGCTGGGTTTGGCGGTGTTTGTCCGCGACGGTTTCTTTCGGAGCCGGAAGCGTGAGCGACGGACTACCGAGGAACCGTCGCTCACGCTTCCGGCTCGGACAGGACCGTCGCTCACGCTTCCGGCTCCGAACGGACTTGTGAAGCTGGCGAGTGCGGTCGTCGTGGCGGCGGCGATTCACGGGTTGTTGTCGGCGACAGTGCCCGGATATTGGGAGGGCGTGTTCCAGTTTCAGTTCGACCGGCCCCGGATGGTGTGGGAATCGCGGGCCGAGGTGCTGACGGAAACGTTCGGCCAGCCGGCGGCGGTGTTCGGGTTGCTCGCGGCAGCCGGGTTCGTGCTGAAGGACGGCGGGATGCGACCGCTCGGAATCATCGGGTTGGTGACGGCGGTGGTGACGGCGTTCGCCGGGAATTCGCTGTTCCGGCCGTACTTTGTGGCGGTGCTGCCGCTGCTGGCGGTGTGCGGCGCGACGGCGGTGAACGAGTTGCTCGCCCGGTTCCGCCACCCGCCCCGCGCGTGGGCCGTGGTCGCGGTGCTGACGGCGGCGTGTGGGATCGGTGCGATTCGGCTGCACGCGGAACTCGACCGCAACCGGGAACCGCACCGGCAGTTCCTCGACGCAATCCGCGCCACGCCGGCCGACGTGTGGCTGACCACCGACGGCCGGCTGCTGGAGTTGACGGGCAAACGAATGGCGGGCGACTATTTCGCTACCGACCCCGGCGGGCTGTTCGTCCGCGACCCGACACGGTTCCAGAGCTGGTTCCGCGAGCGGTTGGTGACCGCCGATGCCGTGGCGGTGACGGACCTGCTGACGATGATCGCCGACGAGGACACCGCGCGGGCCGTGTTCGCGTCGGGCAAGCCGGTGGTGTTCGAAAGCGACGACGGCCGCCGGACGTTCAGCCGACTGGCGGGCAAGTGACAGAACGCCGTTCTGATCGGGCTATCTTGCGAGCCGCGACCGCAAGGGAGCGGTGGGGGATTTCCGGACTGTGGAAGATGCCACTCCCTTGCGGTCGCGGCTCGCAAGATAGAACCCGACACCTGGAGAGAAATCGACATGCCCGTGACCTTCAAGATCGACAACGAGATGCGGCAGTTCACCGACGGCGTCGGCACGGTGCCGGTGGCCGGCGGGACGGTGGCGTCCGCGCTCGGCGACCTGGCCAAGCAGTACCCGAAGCTGCAATCCCGCCTGTACAACGCGGCCGGCACCCTGAACCCGTTCGTCATGGTGCTGGTGAACGACGAGGACGTGCGGACGTTCGACGCCGAGTGGGACACGCCGGTCGCGGACGCCGACGTGCTGGAACTCCTGCCGCCCACGTCGGGCGGATGAGGATTGTTCCCTCAACTTCCGAGCCGGAAGCGTGAGCGACGGTCTTTGAGTCATCCGTCGCTCACGCTTCCGGCTCGGAACAGACCGGAGAAGACCCATGCCGACCGAACCCGACGAACCGGACGACGACGACACCAGCCTCGACGAGACGCCGGACGGGGCGGCGGTGTTCCCGCTCATCCCGGAAGAACTCGGCATCCACCCGCTTCTGCTGGCGGTGCTGCACGCCTACGTTTTCCTGGAAGGGTCGGAGGAGGAGGTGCTGAACGGGAACGTGGCCGAGGAGGCGATGAACTACCTGGCGTCGTACCTGCAACGGCTGACCGGCCCGGACCTGAAGCGGGTGAAGGAGGACTTCGCCACCCTGGTCGGGTTCGCCAAGTCCGAGGACTGGCCGAAGCAGCAGGTGCGGTTCCTGCAAGAGTTCCTCAAAGAGAACGAGATCGGCGGGTGAGCGATCTCGCCGTTCTTGCGAGCCGCGACCGCCAGGAAGTGGCTGCTTCGGTTTGAAAAGAAACCACTCCCTGGCGGTCGCGGCTCGCAAGAGAGCCTTTTGGACCGCCAGGGAGTGGCTTCTTCGGTTTGAAAAGAAACCACTCCCTGGCGGTCGCGGCTCGCAAGAGAGCCTTTACGGACACACGCACATGATCGACGCGCCGTCCCCCCTCGACCGCTACTCCCGCCAGATGCGCGTGCCCGGCATCGGCAAGGCCGGGCAGGAGCGGATCCTGGCCTCCCGCGTCACGCTGTGCGGCGTCGGCGCGCTCGGCACCGTGCTGGCCAACACGCTGGTCCGCGCCGGCGTCGGCTTCGTGCGGGTCGTGGACCGCGACTTCGTCGAGCCGAGCAACCTGCAACGCCAGGTGCTGTTCGACGAGTCCGACGTGACCGGCAACCTGCCCAAGGCCGAGGCGGCGGCGGTGAAGTTGCGGCAGATCAACAGCGCCGTCACCGTCGAGCCGGTGGTGGCGAACATCGACCGCACCAACATCGAAGACCTGTGCCAGGACGCCGACCTGATCCTGGACGGGTCGGACAACTTTGAACTGCGGTACCTGATCAACGACGTGGCCGTCAAGCACGGCAAGCCGTGGGTGTACGGCGGGGCGGTCGGGTGCGAGGGGATGAGCATGACCATCCTGCCGGGCGAGACGCCGTGCCTGCGGTGCGTGTTCGAGCGCGGCCCAGCTCCGGGGGATGTCGGCACCTGCGAGACGGCCGGCGTGCTGGCCCCCATCGTCGGCATCGTGGCCAGCTTCCAGGCGGCGGAGGCGTTGAAAATCTTGGCCGGGAAGTCGGAGGCGATCAACCGCGACCTGTTCGTGATTCACCTGTGGGACAACACCAACCGGCGGGTGAAGGTGGCGAAGCTGGCCGGCCGGAAGGGGCAGTGCCCGTGCTGCGCGAAGCGGATCTTCGAGTGGCTGGACGGCGACCACGGCACGCAGACGACCAGCCTGTGCGGGCGGAACGCGGTGCAAGTCTCGCCCCGCGGCGGCACGAAGCTCGACTTCGCCGACCTGAAGCGGCAACTGGAGCCGTCCGGCACCGTGTCTGCGAACCGGTTCCTGCTGAAGTTCAGCGTGACCGACGCCGGCGACGGCTACGAGTTCACCATCTTTCCGGACGGCCGCGCCATCATCAAAGGGACCGACGACACCGACCGCGCGCGGGTGCTGTACGCCAAGTACGTCGGGCACTGAGCGGGTAGAATACCGGCAATTCCCTCCCGGAGGTTCCGCCATGTCCACCGCCACTCTTCGCCAACCGCGAGGGAAGCCGGCCGCCTCCGCGCCGCTCCCCGCGGCGATTTCGGCCGGGCCGGTTCGCCGCTTCACCATCGCCGAGTACGAGCAACTCGTCGAGCAGGGGATGGTCGGCGAGCGGGACCCGTACCAACTCCTGAACGGAGAGATTCGGCTCAAAATGCCCGTCAACGACCCCCACACCAGCACCGCCCTAAAACTGGAACGACGGTTCTATCGGCTGCTGCCGGACGAGGTGCTGGTTTGGATCGAGAAACCGGTCTCGTTCCCGACCTCGAACAGCCAGCCGCAACCGGACATCGCTCTCGTCCTCGGCCCGGAAACCCGCTACGACGCCGGCCAACCCAGCGCGGCCGACGTCTTGCTGATCGTGGAAGTGGCGGACTCGTCGCTCGCGTCGGATCGCGGCGAGATGCTGACGATCTACGCCGGCGGAAAGGTGCCGGTCTACTGGATCGTGAATGTTCGGGAGGGCATCGTCGAGGTGTACACCCAGCCGCGCGGGGGCAAGAGGCCGACGTACCGCGCCCGCACCGACTACGCCGCCGGTCAAGTCGTGCCCGTCGTGCTGGGCGGCAAACAGGTGGGCGCGATTGCCGTCTCCGACATCCTTCCCGGAGGGAACTGACCGATGGCCACCGTGACACTTCGCCGGCCGCACGAGACTGTGCTGCCGGGATCGGACGGACCCCACCTCCAGCGATTCTCGGTGGACCAGTACCACCAGATGATTGCCGTCGGCATCCTCACGCCGGCCAGCCGGTGCGAACTCATCCACGGGTGGATCACCGAGAAAATGCCGACCAATCCCCCCCACACGCAGGCGGTTCGCGTCCTGAACCGTCTCCTCGTGAGGATGCTGTCCGACGACTGGGTTCTCAGCCCCCAGCAGCCGGTCACGACAGCGGATAGCGAACCGGAGCCGGACATCGCGGTCGCCACTGGACCGGAGTCGAAGTACGCCGACCGACACCCCACCCCGCGCGAGTCGGTGTTGGTGATCGAGGTGTCGGACACCAGCCTCGCCTACGACCGCGGGACCAAACTCGAATTGTACGCCGAGAACAGGATCGCCGAGTACTGGATCGTCAACCTCATCGGTGGTGTCGTCGAGGTGTACACCCAGCCGCGCGGGGGCAAGAGGCCGACGTACCGCGCCCGCACCGACTACGCCGCCGGTCAAGTCGTGCCCGTGGTGCTGGGCGGCAAGCAGGTGGGCGCGATTGCCGTCTCCGACATCCTTCCCGGAGGGAACTGACCGTGGCCACCGCAACCTTGCCGCCACCGACCCGCCCCCACCTGTTCACGGTGGACGACTACCACCAGATGCAAGCGGCTGGCATTATCGCGGCGGCGAGCCGCGCGGAATTGATTCTCGGTGTCATCACGGAGAAGCCGCCCATCAACCCTCCGCACGCCGCCGCCCAGCGCCGCCTCGTCCGCCTGCTGCCGGCCTTCGCGGGGGCGGATCACTTCGTGCAGTTCCAACTGCCGATCACGCTCTCGGACAGCGAGCCGGAGCCGGACGCCGCGTTCGTGCGGGCGCGGGACGACGACTACGGGGACGGGCACCCCGGCCCGAAGGACGTGACCTTGGTGGTCGAGATCGCGGATTCGACTTTGGCGGCGGATCGCTCTCGAAAAGTCCGGATGTACGCCGAGAACAAGATCGCCGAGTACTGGATCGTCAACCTCGTCGATGGCGTGGTGGAGGTGTACACCCAGCCGCGCGGCGGGCGGACCCCGACGTACCGCACCCGCACCGACTACGCCGCCGGCCAAGTCGTGCCCGTCGTGCTGGCCGGCAAGCAAGTGGGAACTATCCCCGTCTCCGAGATCATCCCGTGATTTACCTGGATAACGCCGCCACCAGCTTCCCCAAACCGGAGGCCGTGTACCTCGCCCTCGACCGGTTCGCCCGCACTACGCTGGCCAACCCCGGCCGCTCCGGGCACCGCATGGCGCTGGCGTGCGAACACGCGCTGGCCGACGCCCGTCACCGGCTGAACCGCTTCTTCAAGGGCCGCGACCCGAACCGCTTCATCTTCACGTTGAACGGGACCGATGCGTTGAACATCGCCATCAAGGGGATCGTGAACGACGGCGATCACGTCGTCACGACCGACCTGGAACACAACAGCGTCAGCCGGCCACTGGTGGCACTCGCCGAAGCCGGCGTCATCACTCTGACGCGCGTGCCCGCCGACGCCGCCGGCACCGTGGACCCGGCCGCGATCCTGGCGGCGTTCACCCCGAAGACTCGGATGGTCGTCGTCACGCACGCCAGCAACGTCCTCGGCACCGTGCAGCCGGTCGCCGACATCGGCCGAATCTGCCGCGAGCGGGACGTGCTGCTGCTGGTCGATGCCGCGCAGACGGCCGGCGTGGTGCCCATCGACGTGCAGGCGATGAACATCGATCTGCTGGCGTTCCCCGGCCACAAGTGCCTGTTCGGGCCGACCGGCACCGGCGCGCTGTACGTCGGCCCCCGCGCGAAGGTGCGGCCGTGGCGGGAGGGCGGCACCGGCGGCGACTCCACCACCCCGACGCAGCCGCCCGACTACCCGCACTACCTGGAGGGCGGCACGCCGAACGTCCTCGGCATCGTCGGCTTGGTGGCCGGGCTGGATTTCGTCGAGGCGCGCGGCCCCGACGCGCTGCGGCGGCACGAGGTGGAGCTGTGCGACCAACTGCGGGACGCGCTGGAGGACGCCGGGCCGTTCGAGTTCTTCGGCCACCGCGACGCCGCGCGGCGGGTCGGCACGATCAGCTTCCGCAGCACGGTCATCCCCGCCCCGGACCTCGGGGCCATCCTGGACGACGACTCGTTCGTCATCGCCACCCGCCCCGGCCTGCACTGCGCGCCTTACGTCCACAAGGCGATGCACACCTTCCCCGACGGCACCGTCCGCGTGTCGCCGGGGCCGTTCAACACCGCCGACCACATTCGGCAGTTGGTGGACGCGCTCAAGGCCGCGCACGAGGGGGTGTGACGTTTCTCGCTCCCGTCGGTCGCGACGACCGGTATACACTCGTCGCCGGGATCGAAGGGAGCGACCCACCCTGAAAGACTTCTCGCCACTCCCGGTATGAACCCGCGTACACATCACCGGGCGTTCCGGTGGCCCCTTCCGAGGACTCGCGGATGCTCACCCTCCGCCCCGCCGCCGACCGCGGCACGACGAACTTCGGCTGGCTCGACAGCCGGCACACCTTCAGCTTCGGCGACTACTACGAACCGGATCACACCCACTTCCGCGCGCTGCGGGTCATCAACGACGACCGCATCGCCGGCGGCGGCGGGTTCCCGACGCACCCGCACCGGGACATGGAAATCCTGACGTTCGTGCTGAGCGGCGCGATCCAGCACCGCGACAGCATGGGCACCGGCAGCGTCGTGAAGGCCGGCGAGTGGCAGTCCATGTCGGCCGGCACCGGCGTCGCGCACAGCGAGTTCAACCCGTCGAAGACGGAGCCGATGCACCTGTTGCAAATCTGGATCGTGCCGGACAAGAAAGGGTATGCCCCCCGGTACGCTCAGCAGTCGTTCGCCGACGTGCCGCCTGGGAAGTGGGTGACGGTGTTCACGCCGGACGGCCGCGACGGATCGATGGCGATCCGCCAGGACGTGGTGCTGTCCACGGCGAAGCTGCGGCCCGGCGACGAGGCGCGGTACGCCTTCGCCCCCGGCCGCGCCGGGTGGCTTCACCTGGCCACCGGGACGGCCGCTGTCAACGGGCTGTCACTGACCGCCGGCGACGGGCTGGCGATCACCGACGAGACGACCATCACCGCGACCGGCGACGGCGAGGTGCTGCTGTTCGACCTGGCGTAGTGTCGGCGGAGAGAACCGTTCAAGAAGAGGAACACGGATGACGCGGATCAAAGCCGGGATGAAGAGGATCAGAACAAGATGAGGATTTCATTCTTTCCGATCTTCTTCATCCGCGCCGAAATCCGTGTCATCCGTGTTCCTCTTCGTTGAAAGTTCATCTCCCTACAATTCCGACTGCGAACCGACCGCCCTGGAACCGCCGCCGATGCCGGACGAACTGCCGCTGATCGCGTACCAGATCGCCGACGCGCCGCCGGCGATGGGCCTCCGCCCGGCGGCCATCGACCGCGACTGGATGGACGCCACCGCCCAGCGGTACGCCTACCGCTGCCTGCCGCTGAACATCGCCAACCAGAACGGGTGGGTGGTCACGGCCGGCATCGGCTTCCGCGCGTTCTGGTACGGCGGCGCGCACCCGACCGACATCGAGGTGCAGTTCGACGGCCCGCCGGACCCGTTCGTGTCCAGCCACTTCGGGCACGGCGTCCTCACGTTCTCCCTGCCGTGGCTGTTCCGCACCCCGCCGGGCGTGAACCTGTGGGTGAAGGGGCCGAGCAATTCGCCGAAGGACGGCATTCAGGCGCTGGAAGGGGTGGTCGAGACGGACTGGTCGGTCAGCACGTTCACCATGAACTGGCGGTTCACGCGGGGCAGCGAGTGGGTGCGGTTCGAGGCCGGCGAGCCGGTGTGCCACCTGGTGCCGGTGCCGCGCGGGTTCACCGAGGGGTTCGCGCCGCGCGTCGAGTTGCTGACCGCCACGCCGGAGCTGCACGCCGCGTACAAGGCGTGGGAGGCCAGCCGCTCCGGGTTCCTGACCGGGTTGAAGGAGCAGGATCCGGAGGCCATCAAGCGCGGCTGGCAGAAGGACTACTTCCAGGGCAAGACGGCCGGCGGGGGCGGCGCGTTCGACGGCCACCAGACACGCCTGGGGGTGCGGCCGTTCGACCCGCCCGCCTCATCGGCGGGTGGGTGACACCTGGCTGTCACTGTTTCTTCGCGGACGGATCGATCTTGTATTGCAGGAACTTCTTGGCCGTCCGGCTGGCGACCCAGACCGTTTGCCCGTCCCCCGACGCGGCGACCGCGTCCGCCGGTTGCGGGAGGATGCCGATCACGGCTGGAACGTTCCCCGCGGCGTACAGCTTTCCCGACGCGCCGACGAGCGCGTCCCGCGTGGCCCCGACCAGTGGTTCGGGGTATTGAGTGATCGGCCGTTCGTCCGCGATCGTCGCCCACGCCCGTTGCCCCTGGAAAAAGTACTTCCCGTCGCCGGTGAGCGGTCGGAACGTCACGCCGGGAGTCGCCCCGCCGGACTTCTTGCTCCACTCGGAAACGAACTCCGCGTCTTTCAGAGTGTACTTCTCGAGGACGGCCGCGCCGCTGTTATTGACTTTCGCGTACAGGGCGAACAGCGCCTCCGCGACCGGGTCGTATCCCAGTTCGTACAGGTACGGCCATTCGGTCCGACTCAACTCCGCGACCTCCGCCGGCCCCCACCGCACTAGCGCGTAAGTGGCCGGGTTGGACGGCTTCACCTGGACCAGCGCCGTCGAGCCGTCGAGGGCGAGTATCCGGGTGCCGACGTTCGGCCGCGCCTCCCATTTCCGCGTGGCCAGGTCTAACCGGTGTAGGTTCTGCCCGTCGCTGGCGAACGCGGCCGTTTGATCCGGGGCCAAGTCGGCGGATCGCAGCCGCGCTTTGCCTTCGAGTTTCGGTTGCGGCAGCGGCTGCCCGGTCTTGGTGTCCACCACCGTCGTCCCGGTCACGTCCGTGTACAGCAGCAGGTTGTGTTTGTCGCTGAACTTGAAGGCGGTGATCGGCTGGCCCGAGGCGGGGAGCGTGGCCAGTTCGGTGATCTGGACCTTGGCGAACGGGTTGGCGGGCGGCGGGCTGACGGGCGGCGGTTCGGCACCCCCGCCGCCCTCGGCCCCGAGCGTGTGGCAGGTGAACACGTGTGACGGGTAGGTTCCGCTCTGCACCCAGCAGGCGGTGCCGGAGGCGGAGACGAACGGCGTGTTGGTGGCCAGCCACGATCCGGCCACCACGCCGCCGGTTCGGGCGTCGTAGAAGGTGCGGTTGGCATCGAGGAGGGCCGTCGGGGTGACGGCGACGGTGATGGTCTGAAACGGCCGCTCAGTCACGGCCCCGGTCGTCAGGTCGATGGTCCGGTTGCCGGTGAACAGCCGCTCGCCGTTCCACGCGAGGTGCAGTTGTTTGGGCGCGGCGGGCCACCCCGGCGTATCCGCCAGGGTGAACGGGTACGTCCGGATCGGCTTCAACTCGCGGCCGCCGACGGCGTACCGGGTCAGTTCCATCTTCCCCTTCCCGTCGGCGGCGGGGGCGGCGGTGAACGCGGTGCGGGAGAGCGGGTCGAACGCATGGGTCGTGCCGCTGTCCAGCCCGCGATCGGCGGCCTCGGCGGTGGGTACGGGCGTCTTCCCGTCCCCCTGCCACTTCAGCAGCCGCAGCCGGCCCGGCCTCCCCTGGACAGCCAGCAGCCGATCCGCCGACACCACCGCCACCTGGCCGGCACACTCCAGCGGGGCCGACTCCCACACCCGCCGGGCCACGTCGAACCGGTGCAGCACGCGGTCGATCTGGGTGTGGATGAATAACGCCTTCTGGTCCGGGGACGCCTCCAGGGAGTAAAGGACCATGCCGGGCTTGGACAATTTCGGCGACGGGAGATCCTTGTCGGACGCGACATCGCGGAAGCGAATGACGGGGGCGTTGTCGCTGTCGGCAACCCCTTGGACGAACAGCAGCCGCGGACCGTCGAGGTAGCACGCGGCGCGGACGTCGATGCCCTTCAGCGGCTCGATCCCCAGCGTCGGGGTGGCGGTCATCTTCCGGCCCGGCGAGATGTCCACCTCCGGCCGACTCCACGCTGGCGGTGTCCAGTCATCTGGAACGAGGTCCGTACTGGGCGGCAGGTTCGCCGGCGGGGTCGGCGGCTCGGGCAACACGGGAGCCGGCTCCGGCACGACCGGTGGCGTCTTGGGAATGCCGACCGGCGGCACCCTGTTGCCCGTGTCACCCGGCGGGTCGCCGGCCACCGGGCCACCGCCGTTCGGCGCTTTGGACATGACGAAGATCATGATGCCGGCGAACGCCACCAGCACGCACCCGAAGGTGATGCCCAGCGCCTTCCACGGCCCGGATTCCGCTTCCGCAGCGGCCAGGCGCTTCTTCCCCTTGGCGGTCGGGCGGGCGACCGGCTCGTCGTCGTCGATGTCGCGGGGCATGGACTGGCTCCGGCGGGG
>JAYTTN010000380.1:0-5730 GCA_043745295.1 Fimbriiglobus sp.
CGGAAGTCTGGTTTTCTCTGGTGGCACCGGTCTCCAGGCCGGTGTTCTGCTCTTCCACCATCCCCGCCGGCAGCCGCTCCACCCGTTCGGTGAACTTCCGCAGCAGTCCCTTGCCCACCAGCCCCGACACGATGCCGACGCTGACGCCGGCGGCCCGCGCGAGCGCCGCCTGTTCCATCGGTTCGGTGGCACGTTTCAGGCGGTCGAGCACTTGCTTCTGCTTGGGCGTGACGGTCGGGAACAGCTTCGGCAACTGCTCCTTCGGCATCGGCTCGACGAACACGACCTCCTTCGTCCCGGCCTTGTCCCGCACCCCGGCCGGCAGCACGGCGCTCAGCACCTGGCCCCAGCCGCACAGGTAGTAGTCCGCCATCCAGCGGGTGAGCTTCAGCAGTTCGTCGTCCAGCAGGGCGTCGTCGTCGATCACCTTCGAAATCGGTTTCACTTCGCGGTGCGGGGCGCTGTCGGTCACGCGGATGACGTACCCGACGGTGCCCTTGTCGCCCCGGCCGAAGGAACACTCGACCCGCTTGCCGACGCCGACGCGGGCGCGCAGCTCCTCCGGCACGGCGTAGCTGTAGGCGTGATCCAACGGGCGGTCGAAGACCACGTCCGCGAACAGCGGGGCAGGGGAGTCGGAAGCGGCCGTCTCGGGGTGGGTGTTCATGTGAAGAAGTTTACCCACGGCCGCCCGACGGTCACAATGTCGGTAGCGGGCGGAGTGGACGCGATTCGTCCGATTCCCCCGCATTCCGTCCGCGATTTGCCGTTGCCCGCCGGCGGTCGGCCGCTAATATTCCTGTTCTTTCCGGGATTCCACGCGCCTTCGGAGCGGTTCGTTATGGCACACAAGAAAGGGCAGGGGTCGGTTCGCAACGGACGGGACTCGAACTCGAAGCGGCGGGGCATCAAGGCCGCCGACGGGCAGTTCGTCACCACCGGCAGCATTATCATCCGCCAGTGCGGCACCAAGTGGCATCCCGGTGCCAACGTCAAGCGGGCCAACGACGACAGCCTGTTCGCCATGGCCGACGGCACCGTCTACTTCAGCGCCAACGGCCGCAAGGTGAACGTCCGCATCCCGGAAGCCGTCCCGACCGTGTGAGCATCGGTTTTTGTTAGCCCGCCGCGCCAGCAAGGGGCCAACCCCTTAATCGGCCGGACCCTTGCTGGCGCGGCGGTCTAACAAGACAGTTGTCACCGTCAAACCCGCGCCCCGACGGCGCGGGTTTTTACGCGCGCCGCAACTGACATCGCACTCACCGCCGCGCTTTTCCTATCATCATCCCCGTTCGCCCATCTTCCCGGATTCCACTCGGAGCTGCCACCGATGAGAAGCCCGCTGCCCCTGCTGCTCGCCGCGTTCGTCGCGGCCGGTAGCACCGTCTCGGCGAGTGCCGGCGACGACACCCGGTTGCTGTCCATGCCCGCCATCGGCGCGAAGAAGATCGCGTTCGTGTACGGCGAGGACCTGTGGACCGCCGACCGCGACGGCAAGAACGCCAGGCGGCTGACCACCGACATCGGCGTCGAATCGAACCCCGTGTTCAGCCCGGACGGGTTGGTCGTCGCGTTCAGCGCGCAGTACGACGGCAACACCGACGTGTACACCATTCCGGCCGACGGCGGCAGCCCCACCCGCCTCACCTCGCACCCGTCGGCGGACGTGGTCCGCGGCTTCACCCCGGACGGCAAGTCGGTCCTGTTCATGTCGAACCGGAACGTGTACAGCAACCGCCACGCGCAACTGTTCACCGTGCCCCTGGCCGGCGGAATGCCGACCCAACTGCCGATCCCGTGGGGCTTCGAGGCGTGCTACTCGCCGGACGGCAAGTTCATCGCCTACACCCCCGTCCGCGACGCCTCGGCCATCTGGAAGAACTACCGGGGCGGTACGCACAGCCGCATCTGGATTTACGACGTGAAGACGCACGACGTGGTGGAGCTGCCGCAGCCGAAGACGCGGTGCAACGACTCCGACCCGAACTGGGTCGGCGACACCCTGTACTTCCGCTCCGACCGGGCCGGCGAGTACAACGTGTTCGCCGTCAAGCCGACGGGCAAGGCCCTCGACCTCGACCAGGTCGCGGCGGTGACGACGTTCAAGGATTTCCCGGTCCTGGACATCGCCAATGACGGCAAGGACACGCTCATCCTGGAGCAGGCCGGGTGGCTGCACACGATGAAGCTCGGCCAGACGCCGACCCGCCTGAAGGTGGCCATCGCCACCGACTCGCCGGAAGCTCGCGCGCGGTTCGCCAAGGGGTCCAAGTACGTCCGCGACGCGGCCGTGTCGCCGAGCGGGGCGCGGGCCGTGGTCGAGTTCCGGGGCGAGATTCTCACCGTCCCGGCGGAGAAAGGCGACCCCCGCAACCTGACCAACACCCCCGGTGCCCACGAGCGCAGCCCCAGTTGGTCGCCGAACGGCAAGACCATCGCTTACTTCTCGGACGAGGGCGGCGAGTACCAACTCGTCCTCGCCCCACAGACGGGCAAGGGCGACAAGAAGACCGTCAAGCTGACCGGCGGCGGCTTCTACTACAACTCGGTCTGGTCCCGCGACTCCAAGAAACTGCTGTACAGCGACAACGCGCACGGCCTGTACTGGCTGGACGTGGAGACCGGCACGGCGACGAAGATCGTCACCGACCAGTACGGCCGGTACGTCGGCGTGAAAGGCTCGTCGTGGTCGCCGGACAACAAGTGGGTGACGTACACCGCCGAGACGCCGGCGCACATCTCGCAGGTGTTCGTCTACTCGCTGGAGCAGAACAAGTCGTTCCCGATCACCGACGGCAAGAGCGAGGCCACCGAGCCGGCGTTCGACGCCGGCGGCAAGTACCTGTACTTCGTCTCGTCCGACAGCACCGGCCTGAGCAAGCACGGGTTCAGCCAGTCGGCGTCCGACGCCCGCCCGCCGCGGTACGGCGTCTACATGGCCGTCCTGACGAAGGGCACGCCGTCGCCGTTCCTGAAGGAGAGCGACGAGGAGAAAGGGGCGCAACCGCCGTTCCCGCGGCCGACGCCCGACCCGAAGAAGGACGAGCCGAAGATCGACGACAAGAAGGCGGACGAGCCGAAGAAGGGCGAGGAGCCGAAGAAAGACGACATCAACAAGAAGGACCCGCCGAAGAAGGACGGGCCGAAGTTCGCTATCGACCTGGACGGCATCGACCAGCGGATCATCGCGCTGCCCATCCCGACGGGCAACTACGGCAACCTGCAAGCGGGCGCGGCCAACCAAGTCTTCATGCTGTCTCGCCCGGAAGCCGGCGGCGGCCGTGGGCCGGGCGGTCCCGGTGGCGGTGCCACCCTGCTGCGGTTCGACGTGGACGGCCGCAAGGTGACGACTGTGCAGAGCGGCGTCGGCACCTACGAGCTGACGCCGGACGGCCGCAAGTTGCTGTACTCGCAGGGCGGCGGACCCAATGCACCGTCGGAGTGGTTCATCGGCAGCTCGTCCGGCGGCGGCGCGGCTCCGGCGGGTCTGCTGGCCGGCATCGGCGGCGGGCGGCGGCCCGGCGGCGCGGCTCCCGAAACGGCCCCGGCTCCGTCCGGCGGCGGGAGCGGCCGGCTGAACCTGGACGCCATCGAGGTCCGCGTCGATCCCCGCGCCGAGTGGAAGCAAATCCTGCACGAAGCCTGGCGGATCAACCGCGACTACTTCTACGACCCGACCATGCACGGGGCCGACTGGCCGGCCGTCAAGAAGAAGTACGAGCCGTTCCTCGAACACGTCCACAACGGCGGCGACCTGTACAAGGTGATGGGCTGGATGCTGAGCGAGCTGGCCGTCGGGCACAGCCGCTACACCCTCGGCGAGCGAGCCGTCGAGAAGAAGACCGTCGGCGGCGGACTGCTCGGGGCCGACTTCGAAATCGCCGACGGCCGCTACCGGTTCAAGAAGATCTACAGCGGGCTGAACTACACCGTCGAACTGCGGTCGCCGCTCACCGCGCCCGGCGTGGACGTGAAGGAGGGCGAGTACCTGCTGGCCGTTCGCGGCGTCGAATTGAAGGTGCCGACGGAGGTGTTCAGCCTGTTCGAGAACACCGCCGGGAAGACGGTCGAGCTGACCGTCGGGCCGACCCCGGACGGAAAGAACAGCCGCGTCGTCACCGTCGAGCCGCTGGCCAACGAACTCGCCCTTCGCAATCGCGAGTGGGTGGAAGGCAACCTCCGCAAGGTGGAGAAGGCGACCGGCGGCAAGGTCGGGTACGTCTATGTGCCGGACACCGCCGCCCAAGGCGTGGCGTACTTCAAGCGGTACTTCTACCCGCAGGTGGACAAGGACTCGCTCATCATCGACGAGCGATTCAACAGCGGCGGGCAGATCGCCGACTACTACATCGAGGCCCTCACCCGGCCGTTCGCCAGCTACTGGGCACCTCGGTACGGGGCCGAGTGGCGGTCGCCCAGCGCGGCCGTGTTCGGGCCGAAGGTGATGATCGCCGACGAGAGCGCGGGCAGCGGCGGCGACATGCTGCCGTACATGTTCAAGAAGTTCAAGGTCGGGCCGGTGGTCGGCAAGCGGACGTGGGGCGGCCTCGTCGGCATCAGCGGTTACCCGGTCCTGATGGACGGCGGCACCGTCACCGCGCCGAGCTTCGCCATTTGGACGCCGGAGGAGGGGTTCGTCGTCGAGAACGAGGGCGTCGCCCCGGACCACGACGTGGACATGTGGCCGAAGGACGTGATCGCCGGCCGCGACCCGCAACTGGAAAAGGCGATTGAACTGGCGCTAAAGGCGCTGAAGGATCAGCCGAAGAAGGAGATCGTCCGCCCGGCGTACCCGAAGCGAGTCACCAAGGACTGATGCCTGACGAGCCGCGACCGCTCTTGCGAGCCGCGACCGCGAAGGAGCGGCATCTTTGCGCGCTCGTGAAGATGCCGCTCCCTCGCGGTAGCGGCTCGCAGATCACTTCAGCCCGCCGGCCTTGCGGATTTTGCGCAGGATGGCTTGCTCGAAGGCGTAATCCCGGTGCGGTGCTGGCCCCGCCGGGATCCATTGAGTCTGCACCGACCGCGGGCCGACGATGACTTGGGCCGAGCGGTCCACCGTCGGCGAGTCGCGGAAGATCGGGCTGGTGGACGCGGCCAGCGTCGGCCGCGACAGGTTCTCCAGCTCCTTGTACACCTCGACGTACACGCGGAAGCCGCCCCGGTCGCCCGGCTCGATCCGCGCCACGGCGTAGTGCCGGATGGACTGGAACGTGGCCAGCAGCCGCTGGCGGTTGTCCGGCGTGCCGGGCTTCCACAACTGTTCGAACCCGGCGGCCACCTGCGGCTCCGTCTCGATGATTCCGGGGTGCCGCGACGCCGCTTTGATCGGGAAGTAGTCGTCGAGGGCGTCCAGCACGCGGCCGTACACCTCGGAATACAGGCGTGCCGCTTCCTCCGGGCCGGGCTGCCCCGGCGCGATCAGGATCGGGTTCTCGATGTCGCCGGGGCGGATCGTGATCGGGTTATCCAGCGGCGGCACGCTGGCGCACCCGGCCGCACCGGCGACGGCGGACACCAGCACCCGTTTCGCCCACGTCCGCCGGTCCATGCGGCATCCCCCAACTCGAATCGGTAGACGGCCGGTATGCCGTGGGTGGGCGAATCGGTCAAGGGCGACGGGAAACGAGGGCAGGGCTACTCAGAGATTGAAGGTGGGGCGTTGAGCATGTCGAGGGCGCGGTCGGGGAAGGCGGCCATCTCGCGGGTGGCGGCCGGGACGCTCGGGTG
>JAYTTN010000381.1:0-21874 GCA_043745295.1 Fimbriiglobus sp.
CGGCGATCTTCAGCCCCTGGGCGAAGGCGTCCATGCTGCCGACGTGCGCGTGGAACAGGTCGATCGGCTCGAAGCTCTCGCGGCGGACCTTGGCGTCGAAGTTGAACCCGCCGGGGGCCAGGCCCTTGCCGCCGTTGGCGTCCAACACCACCAGCATCACCTGCGTGGTCAGGTACAAGTTCGTCGGGAACTGGTCGGTGTCCCAGCCGATGAGTTCGTCGCCCCGGTTGGCGTCGATGCTGCCGAGCGCGCCCTGCGCCGCCGCGTAAGCCAGCTCGTGCATCATCGTGTGCCCGGCGAGCGTGGCGTGATTCGTCTCGACGTTCAGTTTGAACTCCTTGTCCAGCCCGTACCCGCGCAGGAACGCCATGACGGTGGCGCTGTCGAAGTCGTACTGGTGGGTGGTCGGCTCCTTCGGCTTCGGCTCGATCAGGAACGTGCCGGTGAAGCCGATCGTCTTCTTGTGTTCGACGGCCATGCCGAGGAACTTGGCGAAGTGATCGAGTTCGCGTTTCAGGTCCGTGTTGTACAGGTTCGTGTACCCCTCGCGGCCGCCCCAGAAGACGTAGTTTTCGCCGCCGAGTTGCTTCGTCACCTCCATCGCCTTCTTCACCTGCGCGGCGGAGAACGCGAACACGTCGGCGTTGCAACTGGTGCTGGCCCCGTGGACGAACCGCCGGTTGCTGAACAGGTTGGCCGTGCCCCACAGCAGCTTGATGCCGGTGCGGGCCTGCTCGTCGGCGAGGGCTTTCACCACTTCGTCCAGGTTTTTGTTGCTCTCGGCGAGGGTCGCGCCCTCCGGGGCCACGTCGCGGTCGTGGAAGCAGTAGTACGGGACGCCGAGCTTCTCCATGAACTCGAACGCCACCTTCACCCGCGTGACGGCCATCGCCACGCTGTCCGTGCCGTCTTCCCACGGGCGCTCGGCGGTGCCGGGACCGAACGGGTCGGACCCGGTGCCCCGCATGGTGTGCCAGTAGGCGACGGCGAACCGGAAGTGGTCCGTCATGGTCCGCCCTTCGACCACTTCGGACGGGTTGTAGTGCCGGAACGCCAGCGGGTTGGTGCTGGTCGGGCCTTCGTACTGGATCTTCGGCACGTCCGGGAAGAACGCCATGGCAAACCTCGAAGAGGAGAATGGGTGTTGTGTAGCGGCGGGCCGGGCGAACGGATAGGATGACGGCGTCCCGCCGAGGAGAACCGACATGAGTGCCGCCGTCGCCGAACCGCTCTCGCCTGTCGCGTCGAAGTCGCCGGCGGCGGTCGAGTACGTCCGTCGGTTGCCGCCGGAGGACAAGCACCTCGTGCTGCTCGAACTGCTCCGCGAGGCGGTCGCCTGGAATGGGGAGAACGGGCTGCTGGCCATCGACGAGCCGGACGGTCGCCCGTTCGGGTACTTCGTCCCGCCGAAGGTGGCCGGGGAGCAGTGGGCGAAGCTGGCCGCCGAAATGCCGGCCGGCGTCCACGAGTCGATGGCCCGCCCGATGCCGGCCGGCTACGACCCCGACGACTGCCTGAGCGACGAGGAGTTGGTGGCGCTCAGGGAAGGGGTATATCGGACACGCGCCGGATGACGACCTTCCGCAGCCGCGCCCGGAGCCAGCCGGGGAAGTCGTGGACCGAATAGGCGATCCAGGTGTCCGCGTTGTACCGCCAGACCCACACCGGCGGCACCTCCGCCGGCAGGAACACGGCACCGAGCGGTCGGCCGTGCGTCCGCTCCAGTTCCGCAAGCTGCTCCGCTTCGAGCAACTGCGCCACCGCGATGTGACCGGGCGGCGCGGCGTTCCGATCCACCCACTCGCGGTACTCCGCCGTCGCGTCGCGGTGGACTTTGACTTCGACTCGCATTCCCGCACCCTCCGCCGGTGCTGCCGAGTGTAGCGGCGGGCCGGGCGAACGGATAGGATGACGGCAGCCGCCGAGGAGAACCGACATGAGTGCCGCCGCCCCGACCCTGACCGCCCGCCAGCTCGTGCAGTCGCTGCCGGAGCCGTTCCGCGAGGAGCTCCTCGCCGAGTTGCTCCGCGACCGCGCCGGCCCCGCGCCGAAGCCGGACGACTTCCCCGTCCTGACACCGGAGCGGCAAGCGGAGATGGTCCGCCGCGCGTCGGACGGGGACGACCAGTACATTTCCGTCGAAGAGGCGCTCGAGTGGCTCAAGACGGCAACTCCGACTCGAAGCCAATGACCTCGACGACCTTCGACCGCGACAGGAATCGCCACCGCGAGGTCACTTCAAACCGGACCCAGCAGTCCGATGTGAACCGCCACCACCACGAGGGCGGAGGCGGGTCGTCGCGGAAAGTCGCCGACGGGATGCGTCCGCCGGTTCTGGCCAACTCCGCCTTCATCGCGGCGATGGCGACGCGGACCAGCGCGCGGCGGTCGTCGCCCGCACCGGGGCTGCGGTCCAACCACGCCTGCATGTCTTCCACGCACCGCCTGTGCATTTTGACGATCACTCGCATCCCCGCACCCTCCGCCGGTGCTGCCGAGTGTAGCGGCGGGCCGGGCGAACGGATAGGATGACGGCAGCCGCCGAGGAGAACCGACATGAGTGCCGCCGTCCCGACCCTGACCGCCCGCCAGCTCGTGCAGTCGCTGCCTGAGCCGTTCCGCGAGGAGCTCCTCGCCGAGTTGCTCCGCGACCGCGCCGGCCCCGCGCCGAAGCCGGCCGACTTCCCGGTCCTGACGCCGGAACAGATCGCCGAGGGTGTCCGCCGCGCGTCCGACCCGAAGGACAAGTTCATCTCGTTCGAAGAGATGAAGGAATGGATTCGGACGGCGGATTTCGGTGAAGCCGAATCACGGTGACGACCTTCTCCCGTCGAAACCAGAAGCGGTGTTCCTCGACGAGGTATTGCACCCAGCATTCCGTCGTATACCGCCACCAGTAGGACGGCGGTGGCGGCGTGTCGTGGAAGGTGGTCGTCGGCGGAAGACCGCCGGTCCTCGCCAGCATGTCCTTCATCTCGTCCATGCCGATATCCAGCAGCGCGCGGCGATCTTCCGGGGAACCAGGTAACCGCACGACCCATGCGCGGAGGTCCGCCCGACAGTCGTCGTGAAATGTGACTACCACCCGCATGGCCATATCCTCCGCAGGTGCATCCAACTGTAGCAGCTCGGCTTGCGAACGAATAGGATCGGCCCGACCCGGAGGATCACCCCATGCCCGCGGAACCGCTGCCGTTCGAGGAGTCCGACAACCCCGTCACGGTCGGTGCTGGCGGCGATGTGCCCTGGGATTATGAAATCTCCGCGCGGATCGAGGGCGGGTTCGGCGACCCGGAGGTGATCGCGGCGTTCGACCCGAGCAAGATTGTCAGCCGGGTGCTGCGCGAGTTCCCCGGCACGGAGTTCGAGCTGAAGGACTGGGCTTGGCACGCCCTGAACACCTTTCGCGAGCGCGGCCGAGCCGACCTGTTTCAGTTCCTGTTCGACCTCGAAGCGCCGGATGCCCGGCGACGCGGGCCGGTCTGGCTGTTCCGCATTCCGAACCCGAACGGCGGCTGGATTCGCGGCCAGGCGGAGCGCCACTACGTCACCTTCTCCGACAAGAAGCCGTTCGTCGAACCGCTCCGCTCGCGACTGCTGGACTTCGTCGAGCGGTTGCGGTTCGCCCCGTGCGTGACGGTTCAGTCCGTCTGCTGGGTGGGGAACGACGAACTCCCGGCCTGACCCGTCGCCGGGCCGGCGAGTGAGAAGCATCACATGTGGCCGCGGGCGTTGTCGTGCGCCTTCGCGGCCCATTCGAGCTCCGCCGGCAGGGTGCGACCGCCGGCCGGCACCGTCGCCCGGTGGCGGGCGAACAGCGCCGCGATGGAGTCCGAGTAGAACATGCCCGTCGGGGACGGCAGCACCCACTCGTCCGACACCTGCAACAACCCCGCGTCCGCGCACGCGGCGATCACGTCGGGGAAGTCCGCCGCCACGTCGTTGCCGAACAGCCGGCGGTACGATTCGCGGTGAATGCCCAGCGCGGCCAGCCGGCGGATCAGCCAGAACACCTTCTGGTCTTCGGGCTGGTACACGAAGGCGTGATCCCACACCCGCTGCTCGGCGGCCACGCGCTTCACATAGGCGTCCGCCGTCGTCGGGTTGAGCGTCTTCACCGCGCCCTGGAAGTCGCCGGTGGCGGCGTAGGAGCTGGCCGACGGCCCGAACCCGATGGCCTCGTACCGATCCGGCGAGAACGAGAACTCCTCGTACACGAAACGCTCCGGGGTGCGGTACCGGCGGCTCGGCTCGAAGTTCGTCAGGCTCGTCTGCTCCCACCCGTTCGCCAGCAGGTGCTCCCGCAGTGACAGCCAGTTGTCACAGGCGCGGGGGTTGTCCGGCAGCTCCTGCAACAGGTCGCGGTCCTCGCTCCACGGCGTGCCCAGGCCGGGGAACATCACCAGGTGGTACAGGCCGAGGTGGTCCAGCCCCAGGTCGATGGCCTTCTTCACGTCGGTCAGCATCTCGTCGCGGGTCTGGCCGGGCAGGTTGAACAGCAGGTCGGCGGACACCGCGTAGCCGAGCGAGTGGCCGTACTCGACCACCTCGCGGAAGGTGTCGGCGGTTCCGAACGCCGCGCGGCCCATCGCCTTCAGCCGGGTTTCGTCGAACGTCTGCAACCCGAAGCTGATGCGGTACTGCCGGGCGGGGAGCTTCGCCTGAAGCACCGTCATGAGGCCGGAGTTCTTAGGAAGAAAGTAGGCGGGAACCCCTTCGAGTGTGACCTCGGACTGAAGGCAGGAAAAGCCTGCTGCGAGCGCTTTGCACAGTGCCCCGAACGGTGCCGGCCGACTCAAATTGGCGGTCCCGCCCCCGAAGTAAATCGCCGCGACGGGACGTGTGTGGAGGTTGTGGAGTTGGCTGTTGATGGCCGATTTGACTTCCCTCGTGACCGCTCGCGTGACCGGAATCGTCTTGGCTCCGTTGCCCGGCTCGTGCGGGAAGGTGCAGAACCCGCAGCCGCTGACGGCCGGGTTGCAGAACGGGTGCGGCAGCACGCCGACGATCAGTTCGCGCTTCCGCGACGGGTCGAAGTTCAGTTCGTGCGTCGGGTCGATGTGGTCGGCGGACGGCATCCCGGCGGCGAGGGGGAAGCCGTGCAGCAGCCGGTGCCGCTGCGGGCGGGTCATCCGCCGCTTCAGTTCGGCCGCCGCCGACGGGCCGCGATACGGGAGTGCGGTGGGCATGGGAAAACCGGGGTGATGTGAATACGATGAACGCGGAACCCAGATGACAGGACGCCGGACATAGAAATCGTCGTCGAGATCACGCCGGCGGCACGCGCCCAACTGCTGACGATGCTGACTTCGGTCGCGCCGACCCCGCTCGACGCGCTCGTAACGGCTGCGGTGTACTGCGACGAGTTGGAACGGTCGCTCGCGCTTCACCAAGCCCCGCCGCCGGGATCACTCCTGTGGGAAGCGGATGACGGCGCGTCGTGGTGGCTGTACGCGGACGGCCTCTGGTTCGGGTTCACCTGCGCCGACGAAACCGTCGGGCGGTGGCCGTTCCGCCGGATCGAACGGACGTTCACGGTGTTCTCGACCGCAACTCGTCGGCCATCCGCCGGAACTCTTCCGCCGCCCGGCTGATGGGGATCGCGCCGGCCGTGTCCCGTCGGGCGGCGTCCGCCGCGCGAGTCTCGTCGGGCGACAGTTTCGGACCGTTCGCGCGGAACAGTTCGGCCGCCGCCTTCGGCGGGACGTAATAGCCGAACGGCCGGCCGTCCTCGTCCTCGACCGGCAGCAGCCCCGTGTCGCCGTTCAGTCGCATCGCCTCGCGGAGCAGCGCGACGAGAAGCGCGTGCTTACGATCCCACGACATTCCCCCGAGAGTTTCGGCCTCGATGGCGGTCGGTTCGGTGGCGGTCACGGCGGCTCTCCGGAGGGTCGGTTTCAGTATACCGGCGGGAAGACTTCGGAGGGCGTCCCGATGCGCGTCGTCGTGCAGTTTGAAGAGTCGTGTGAGCTGGCGCTCGGCCGGTGGCGGCGCGGGCTGTCCGCGAACCCGCTCGACCGCGCGGCGCTGGCCGGCGTCTACTTCGACGAGTTGAAGAAGAGGCTCGCGGAATCGGGCGGCCTGCCCGCCGGCGCGATGGTCGTTCCGGGGACCGATCCGCTCCTGCACTTCGCCGAGTTGAGCGGCGGGGCGTGGGTGTCGTACACCATCGGGAACGCCGGCTACTTGAGCCGAACGTGAACGATCCGCGTCATTGGGTGCGATCCTCGTCCGCCGAGTTCAGCCGTTCCAGCATCTCCTCCATCGTGAACGACCGGCCGGGGTTGGCGGCGGCGTATTGAATCTCGGCGAGGCGCTCCGGCGACAGCTTCGGGCCGTAGCGGTCGAACTGCGCTTTCGCGGCGGCGGGCGGAACGAAGTACCCCAGCCACTCGCCGGCGTACTCCACCGGGATGTATCCCTTCCCGCCGTTGATCTCGATCAGCTCTTTCAGGATCGACACGAAGACGGCCTCCTGCTGCTCGTCCGGCAGCGCGCGGACGAACGCCACCGGATCGGCCGTCGGGTCCACCGCCGGGCGACTGCCGACGGCGGGGAGTGTCGCAACCGCGCTCATGACCGTTCCTCCACGATGGGCAACTTCAACCGCATTCTACCGCGCTTCCCACCACCTCACACCCACTTCATGACGACGCCGAGGTAGTTCTCCTTGTCCTTCAGCAGGCCCTCGTAGGCGGTGCCGAGCTGGTCCGGCGCGATCGTGTGCGTGACCAGCCCGTCCAGGCTCAGGCGGCCGGAGGCGATCATCCGCAGCAGCCAGTGCTGCGCCTTGTGGATGTCCCACGCGCCGGCCAGCCGCGTGTGTGCCGGCTCGAACAGCATATTGCCGTGCGCGCCGGTCACCTCGATGTACCGCCGGTGCAGGTCGTCGTAGAAGTTCACCTCCGCCGCCTTGCCGCGCGGCGAACCGACCACCACCACCTGCCCGGCGTCGGCGGCGTAGCTCATCGCCGTCGGGATCGCGGCCGGAACCCCGGTCGCGTCGATCACCACTTCGGCCCCCTTCGCGCCGAGGAACTTCGCCAACTGCCCTTTCACGTCCGGCGTGCCCTGGTCGATGACGAAGTCGGCCCCGGCCCTCGTCGCCGCGCCCCGCCGCATCGTCACCGAGTCGATGCCGACCACCGGCGACATGCCGGCCGCGATGGCGCACCGCAGGGCGAACTGGCCGATGATCCCGAGGCCCAGCACGGCGCAGCTGCGGCCGAGCGTCAGCCCGACGCGGATGCTCGCGCCGAACCCGTAGCGGGCGATCACCGCCACCGCCGCCTTCTCGAAGCTCAGGTTGTCCGGCAGCTTCCAGACGCGGCACCGCTCGTGGCCGACCGTGAGCAACTCGGCGCTGGCGTGGTTGCCGGGGAAGGACACCCGGTCGCCCTCGGCGAACCCGCCGGGGAACTCCTTGCCGACCTTCAGCACCCGGCCGGCGGCGCTGTACCCGCTGCGGAACGGGAACTTCCAGTCCGGCATGGCCGGGTCTTGGAGCCACTGGTGCGTGCCGGTGTACACGGCCAGCTCGGTGCCGGCGCTGATGCCGCTGTACTCGGCCGCGACGAGGATCTGGTTCGGCGCGGGGTCCGGCAGCGTCACCTCGCGGACGGCGGTCTTGAACGGCTCGGTGATGACGGCTTGACGGGCGGGATTCATGGCGGCGTCCGGCGGGAGGAATCGGTGGCGGTGATTCTATCGGAGAGAGTTCCGGCGTGTTTCGCCCCGCGGGACCGTGAGGGTGAATTGTAAAAGCTTCCACGTGGAAGTCTTTACAATTCCGATGCACTCGGTCGGAATCGATTTCACGCCAGATTCCAGACGCCCACCTTCCGCCGTTGCCGGTGGGTGATCCGGGCCTCACCGCTTGACGGCGTTGATGGTCTCCAGGGCTAGCAGCAGCGCCTGCGTCCCTTTGCGGCCGTACCCCTGCGCCCGCACCGCCTCGTAGAGCTGCTTCGCCAGCGCCAGCCCCGGCAGGCACAGGTTCATCCGCTCGGCCTCGGCCAGCGCGATGCCCATGTCCTTGAGGAAGTGTTCGACGTAGAACCCCGGCTCGAAGTTGCGGGCCAGCATCCGCGGCCCCAGCACCTCCAGCGCCTTGCTGCCGGCCGCGCCGACGCTCACGCTCTTGAACACCGTCTCCAGGTCCAGCCCGGCCGCGTGCCCGTACAGGAGCGCCTCGCACACCGCCACCATGTTCGACGAGATGAGGATTTGGTTCACCATCTTCGTGTGCTGACCCGCGCCCGGCCCGCCCTGGTGGATGATCGTCTTGCCCATCGCCGCGAAGATCGGCGTCACCGCGTCCACCGCCGCCTTGTCCCCGCCGATCATGACGCTCAGCGCCGCGTTCTTCGCGCCCACGTCCCCGCCGCTCACCGGCGCGTCCAGGGAATGGACGCCTTTCGCCTTCGCCGCGTCGTGGATCTCGACGGCCAGGCTCGGCTCGGAGGTGGTCATGTCCACCAGCACCGTGCCCGGCTTGCTGCCCGCGAGCGCGCCGTCGGCCCCCAGGAACACCTCGCGCACGTCCTTCGGGAAGCCGACGATGGCGAACACCGCGTCGCTGGCCTCGGCGACTTTCTTCGGCGTGTCGGCGAAGGTCGCCCCCAGCGCCAGCAGCGGCTCGGCCTTGTCGCGGGAGCGGTTGTAGACGGTCGCGGCGAACCCCGCCTTCATGGCGTGTTCGCACATCCAGCGGCCCATGACCCCGGTGCCGATCCAGCCGATGCGGGTCGTGCCGGGGGTGGCGAGGGGGAGGTGGCTCATCGGGGCGGCTCCGGGGTGCGAGTATCGATCAGCACCATCTTATCGCCGAGTTGGTCGGGGCCATCCCACGGTTGAACAGGTTCCTCCGCGACGACCGTTCCCGGCAGGTCCAGAGCCGTCCAGTACCGCCGGCGGGCGACGACCCACCGGGTCTTGCCTTCCGTCACGGCGGTCGTGATCTCGGCCGGCGTCTGGTGGTCGGGCAGCGGGGCAGGGGGGTGCAGGTCGAACACGATGTCGCGGGCGCGATACAGCGCGAGTCGGTCGAATCCGGTCAGAGTGCGAACGGCGTCGGCGAAGGCCCGCCGGGTGCGGTACTGATCCGCGGCGGGCACCGCGATGACCGTGGCGTACCCGACGCCGGCCAGCGCGACGGCGAACACCGCGACGGGTCGCAGGCGAGCGCGGGAGAAACCGTAGCCGAGCGCCGCGAGGCACGCCACCCCGCCGGCGATGGCGAACGGCCGCGCCGGCGTCGTCGGCAGCTTGTCGAGCGGCGCAGGACGCCACTCCACTGGTAGTGTCAGTATCGCCACGACCGCGGCCGCGCCTGCCGCCAGCACCGCGTACCCGCCGGTGCGGAGCCGCCGGGCGAGCGGCCGGAGCTGCTCCGCCGGCGTCATCCACAGGGCGGCGATCAGCACCGCCGTCGGCGGCAGCACCGGAAGCAGGTAGTAACTGCGACGACTCGCCGACGCGGTGAAGAACGCGAACACGGCGAGGAAGTACGCCCACGCCAACCGGTCGGCCGGCCGCACGGCGGGGCGCGACACCAGCGCCGCCGGCAGGAACAGCGACCACGGCAGCGCGAGGACGGCGAGGACGCCGACGTACAGGTACACCGGCCCGGTGTGGTTGTGCGGCTTGAAGAATCGCTGCACGTTCTCGCGGTACAAGAGCGACAGCCCTTCCCCCAGCCCGCCGGACGCGGCCAGCGCGTAGGGCAGCATGAACGCGGCGATTCCCAGGGGTGTGGCGAGAATCGTCCACCGGTTGAAGAACCAGCGGTTGCCACGAAGGACGGCCCGGAACGGACTTTCGCCCGGCCTGCGTTCGGCCAGTCCGTTCCAGGTGCCGAACACGCCGAACACGGCCACCGGCAGGGCGAACCCGAGCAGCCCTTTCATCTGCGACGTGACACCCATGAGCAGCCAGAGGGCAATCAGCCAAACCCGCGAACGGCGGTCGCGGCACCGGTCGAACAGCCACACGGCGGCCAGCACGCCGGTGACGGTCTCGATGTCGGCGGTGGCGCGGCGGGAGTAGAAGGCGAAGCCGAACGACGTGGCCAGAACAGCTCCCGCGAGTACCCCCGCCGCCGGCCCGTACCATCGGCCGGCCAGCGACATCAGCAGCCACACGCTCAGCAGTCCCGCCACCGCCGCCGGCAGCCGCGCGGTGAACTCGTCCACTTCCCCCGTCAGGTGCGACGCCAGCACGATCAGCCAGTACGAGCCGACCGGCTTGTCGAAGTACGGTTCGCCGTTGATGGCCGGGCGGAACCAGTCGCCCGACGCGCGCATCTCGCGGGCGATCTCGGCCCACCGCAGTTCCTCCGACACGACGCCGTGTCCGCCCAGGTTGGTGAGGAACAGCCCGGCGGCGACCACGAGTACGGCCAGGCGGGGGAGTTTCGGGTTGCGTGAGTCCGACATGGAGTCTATGTTGCTTCCGTTCGGGAACTGCGTGGAATCGATGAAGGCGGCTTCCCGTCGCCTCACCTCACCGTCGATGCTACCGTCCGCCCCACTCCGATTGAAGCCAGGATCGCACGCCCGATGCTCATCGCCCCGAAGCTGTCCGCCCCCGTCGTGCTGGTCCACGGGGTGAGCGGGTTCGCCCGCCTGTTTTGTGCCCGCGCGGCCGCCGAATCGTTCCCCGGTATCCGCGCGTACTTCGAGGGCGGCGGCAACCGCGTCTTCACCCCCCGCCTGTCGCCGACGGCCGGCATCGCCACCCGCGCCGCCGAGCTGCGGGCGTTCGTGAAGCGGGAACTCGGCGGCCAGCCGTTCCACCTGATCGGCCACAGTCTGGGCGGTCTCGATTCGCGGTTCCTCATCTCCCGCCTCGGCCTGCACGCGCAAGTGCGGTCGCTCACCACCGTCGGCACCCCGCACCGGGGAACGGCGTTCGCCGACTGGGGCATCGCCCGCCTGTCGCGGGTTCTCAACCCGCTGTTCCGCGCCTGCGGAATCGCCGCCGACTGCTTCCTCGACCTGACCACCGACGCCTGCCGGCGGTTCAACGAGGACACGCCGGACGCCCCGAACGTGCGGTACTTCAGCGTCGCGGGGGTGTGCGAGAAGCCGTGGCTGACGGCCGGCTGGCGGGTGCCGGCCGGGGTGGTGCGGCGGTTCGAGGGGGCGAACGACGGCATCGTGAGCGTGGCCAGCGCCACCTGGGGCGAGCGGACGGAGGTGTGGGAGGGCGACCACCTGAACCTGGTGAACCGGCCGAACAAGCGGATGCGGAAGGCCGGCGAGTGGACCGACCGCCGCGAGCGGTACGGCGCGCTGCTGGCCCAACTGCAAGCCTGCGGCATGTGAATGAGGTGGTCAGGCGTTCGCCGAACGTGCAGTCACAAGTATAGCGACACTTCGACCACGCCGATTTGGAAGAAGACTGAACGACCCATCTCAGTAGCGGCGGGGCACCCGTAAGCTTGATGTCCCAGAAATGAATCATGCCCCGCCGTCTGCTGTGGCACCTGGTTCGGCCTCTGCTACCCTCGCGGTGGACCAGGAACCCTGCAGATGATACATGACCAACGCGGCATGCGACAGCGGGCTGGACACGTCGTTCACATCGGCGTTGGTCTCGTAGTCGAGCAGCACCAACGGCTTGTCGGCGGCCACCCGCCGCAACTGCTCGACCTCCGACGCCAGCCGGTGTTCCAGCACCCACTTGTATGCCGGCAGGTAAATGCGAAATCGGGCATCTCGGTAGCCCAACAGCGTCTCGCTGCCGACGCCGAAGCGGTGGCCGCGCACTGCCCCGCGGCTTTTGCCCCCGCGCTTGATCCCCGCCATGTCGGTGATGGCCCACTTGCGGGGGTCGATGTCTTCTCGCTCGAACACCTTCAGACCCTGCCACAGACCCTCGACCGACTGGGCCGTCTCCGACGGGGTGTTCGGGATCGGGACGCCGCCGTGCGGGTAGAACGGGCTGAACCGCACCCACGGCTCGACGCCCTTGGAGGTCACGTCGATGACTGTCGCGCCGGGCCAGATTTTCTCCACGCTGGCGAGCTTCTTACGGCGGCTCTCGACTGCGACTTGCATCGAATCAGCGCCCTCTGCGGCCGAACATGGGATTCTCCGGCCTACTGGCCGAAGACATTGCGGCATGGTAGCCGCCGAGTGCAGCAGGTCAAGCGAAAAGCCCACCTGTTTCCGCCATTCCAGGTGGCGTCATTATCGGAGTATCCGGCTTTTCTGCCGCGACCAAGAAACCTGACATGTGCTGTCACTTCCGCGCGGCGAGCAACTCGGCCAGCCGCTTCTCGGCAAAGCGTGCAGTTCCCCCGTCAAATCTGCACCCGCTTGTTGTACACCCACCACTCGCCCATCACCACCGCCAGGCCGACCACCAGCAGGTACTTCCACAGGTCGCGGGGCTGCTTGCGGGTGTCGCCGGCCGTCAAACTCTCCGCCCCGATCTTCAGTTCGCCGTCGTCCAGCGGGGCCAGGTCGCCTTCCAGCGGGTCGAACAGGTTGACCGCGAACCGGCGGGTCGTCGTCCCCCACTCAGCGGCATACGGCCCCAGCACGTCCGCCCCCGAATAGACCACGTCGGCGCGGTTCGTCGAGCGTTCCGCCTTCGCGCCCGTCGATTCGCCCGGCTTCGTCACGAAGATCTCCTTCGCCCCGCGCGGCCGAAAGGTGATCGCCTGCCCCGGCCGCAGCGACTCGGCCGCGCCCGCCGCCTCCACCCCGCCGCCGTGGATGAGCAGGTTCCGCAGGAACAGCACGAAGTTCGGCTGGAGCGGCCAGTCCGAATGCCACTGCACGCCGCCGTCCGGGGCCTTCGACACCAGCGGGAAGGTCAGCACGAAGTCGGTGAACGTGTGCCGGGCGAGGGCGGCCAGCAGCACCGTGTCGCCGTCGCCGTCCATCAGCCGCGGGGTGCGCGGCGGCAGCGGCCGCGCCACCGGGAACTTGAAGGCGTCGGCGATGCGGATACGGTCGAGCGCCCGCAGGTTCCGCATGACCGGGTGGTCGGTCTGCCAGACCCGCACTTCGGGCGTCTTGGCCTCCAGCACGGCGTCCTCCCCGCCCGCGCTGAGCGGCTTCCACGGCGGCGGCGGCGACCCGATGAACAGCGTGTTCGCCAGCGGCAACTGGGACTCCACGGCCGGCGCGCAGCGGTCGAAAATCACGAGGTCGAACTTGCCCTCCAGCGCCGGCTCCAGGTACTCCTTCTTGTCCGTCAGGTCGGCCGGCTTGAGGTAGGTGAAGTCGGCCAGCCGCATCGCCGACGGCGTCTCGAAGTAGTTCGCCAGCACCTTGTTCTCGTCGGTGACGACCAGCACGTTCGCCTTGCGGGCGACGCCGAACACGACCCACGCGGTGTCGTCGTGCGGGAAGGCGTCCTTCCACGCCTTGTCGCCGGGGCCGTCGTCCGGCAGTTGGAGCTTTAGCGTGAACAGCACGTCGGCGTTCTCCGGCAGGTCGAACGGGTCGAACCGCACCAGCAGGGTGGACGCCAACTCGTCTGACGCCTCGGCCCCGTCACCCGGCGGCTTCGGCAGGGCCACGTCGGTGAACTCCTTCGCCTTCCGCTCCTTCTGCACCGGCAGAATCAGGGTGGTGCTGGGGCTGGTGACGAGCCGGCCGGTGCCGGCGTCGGTCACGTCCAGCCGCACGCGGACGCTCGCCTCGGTGCCCCGGTAGTTTCGCACCTCGCCCCGCGCGGTCACGCTGACCGGGTTGGTCGGGTCGCGCTCCACGTCGAAGCGGACGATGCCGACGTTGTCCGACCGGCCGAAGTCCGACGGCGTCGGCGGCCGTCGCCAGTTCACGTTCAGGTTGGTGAGGGCGAACTCCGGCACCGGCGGAAAGCGGCCGTCGGAGTACAGGAACACGTCGGCCTTGATGCCGTCGGACTGCACATAAGTGCGCTCTTTGCCCGGCTCCGGGTTGGCGGGCGCGGCGGCCTCGTTCTCGGTGGACCGGGCCGGGTTCGCCAGGCTAGCGGCCAGGGACAGCGCCTCGTCGATGCGGGTGGAACTGTGCGTCGGGCGGATGCCCTCGACGGCCGCCTTCAGTTCGTCCTTGCTGGCGGTGTACGACTGGCGAATCTCGGCCGTGCCGTTGAACGCGATCACCATGCCCACGTCGCCGGCCGCCGCCGCCTCGATCTCCTTGATCGCCTCGGCCTTCGCCCACGCCAGCCGGTCCTTGCCGCCCTCGGTCACGTCGGTGGCCGACATGCTGGCCGAGTTGTCGATGAGCAGGATGAAGTGCCGGCCGCCGAACAGCGACCCGTGCAGTCGCGGCCCCAGGACGGCGTACAGCAGCACCATGACGGCGAGTAGTTGGAGCAGCAGCAGGACGTTCCGCCGCATCCACTGCATCAGCCGGTTGACGTGCAAGTCCTCGATGCTCTTCTTCCACAGGAAGGTGGACGGCACGGCCATCGCCTTCCGCTGCAACCGCAGGAAGTAGAGCAGGACGATGAGCGGCGGGATGCAGAACAGGACGACGGCGGCGGGGATGCCGAGGGCCAGGCGGTGGCTGACGCCGACGGTGGCTTCGAGCCAGCCGTTGACGGCCGCGCCGTAGCCGAGCAGGTCGGCGGTGAACACGCCGACGCCCGGCAGGGCGAACAGGATCAGGGCGACGACGCCGGCGAGGAAAGCGGTGCGCATGGGGTCAGGCGTCCGGTAGGAAGCTCACGCACGGGGCGGCGCGTTCAACGGGTCTGTTGTATCCTGCAAGGGCTGCGCGTCCGCAGGCAAAGGCCCGACGGCCGTCACCCGCCCGACGACATCGGCGGCCGGTGCCCATCCATTTTCCTTTCCCAAGTTGTTGCCAATGAGGAGTTGGCCGTCGCGGACCTCCAGCACCAAGTGGAGGATGTGGGTTCCTTTCCAGGCGATCAACACCGCGTCGCCGGCCCGGACCTCGCCCGGATCAACCGGCGAAAGCATCACGAGTTGCCCACTCTCGATACGTCCGCGCATGGAGCCACCCGTCGGCCGCACGAGTACGGCGCGGCCTTCCTCTAACCCCGCCAGCGCATCGTTCAACCAGCCCATGCGAGCGGCCCCGTGTGGTTCAGCCGGTAGATGGCGGCGGCCAGGGGAGTTGTTGTAGCAGCGCGGCGATGTCGATGCCTGGCGGCGTCTCACCTCGACGGCCGGGCGTTGCGGTTCGGAAACGGGGTGTCGGGTTTGGCCGTTCGCGGCCGGCAGCGCGGTCGCGCCGGGGCGGAACATTTGCGTCCGAACGGCTCTGGGGTGGCGGGAATCGCCGATTCTTCCGACCGTGTGTCCGGGGACTGACCTACTCTTCGGCTGTCCGGGCCGCTCCCGCCCGCTCGCCCGCCGGTCGCCCACCCCGCGCCCTTCTCCTAAAGCGAATCGTCATGGAACAGCTCTCGCCGCAGTTGATGAACCGGCTGGTGTTCGCCGTCATCATGCACGGGCTGAACGACGCCCAGACGCACCTCGCGCTGACGGTGCTGACGGACGCCCTCCAGCACGCCAACCCGCAGATCCGCGAGCTGGCGGTGGTCGCCTTGGCCGACCTGCCGGTGCCGCCGGCCAAGCGGGTGCCGCCGCTGACGGTGGCACTGAAGGACGACTCGTGCCGAGTCCGCCGGCGGGCGGCGCGGGCGCTGGGCGACCAGGGGCCGGCCGCGCACGCCGCCCTGCCGCAGTTGCTCATCGGCCTGAAGGACACCGACGCCAGCGTCCGCCGCGACTGCGCCGGGACGGTCGGCCGGCTCGGGCCGGTCGCGCACCCGGCGGCCGCGCAGCTCATCCCCATGCTGAGCGAGCCGGAGTACCGCACGCGGGCCATCGCGGCGGTGTCGCTGAAGCGGATCGGCCGGTCGGCCGTGCCGGCGCTGCTGGACGGCGTGCAGTCGGCCGACCCGGAGCGGCGGGGCCGGTGCGCCATGCTGCTGGCGCGGATCGCGCCGGGGGACGCGACGGTGGCGGCCGTGCTGCGGACGGTGCTGACGGACGAGGACGCGGAGGTGCGGGCGCGGGCCGACGAGGCGCTGCAACTGGTCCGCACGCCGGCCCCGGTGGCGGCCTAATCCCAGGAGACAGGGGACAGGAAGCAGTCAGGAAACTGGAGACAGGAGGCAGGAGCCAGTCAGGAGACAGGAGGCAGAGGACGAAACGCGACCGCCCCGCACTGGCCCAAGAGCCGGTGCGGGGCGGTCGCGTTGTTGCTTCCCTGAGTCAGGCCTTTCTTCCCGTCTTCGGCCTCCTGCTGCCTGCCTCCTGACTCCTGCTTCCCGTCTCCCGTCACCGCTCGCCGGTGGCCCGCTCCTCCTCCTCGCTGGCGATGATGATCCGCGGCGTCACCATGACCATCAGGTGGCGGGTCTCCCGGCCGATGCCGGTGTTGCGGAACAGCCGGTTCAGGTACGGGATGCTGCTGATGACCGGCGGCCCGAACTCGTTGCGGGCCTCGGCCGTGGACTTCAGCCCGCCGAGCAGCACCGTCCCGCCGTCCGGCACCAGCACGGTCGTGTTCACCTGGATGTCGGTGAACGACGGCTGCTGGAAGAACTGGGTGAACGGGATGGGGATGCCCTGCGACCCGCCCTCGAACACCGGCGTCAGGAACGCCGTGATCGGGAACAGCGGGACCGTCGCCGAGGTCAGGCTGGACAGGTTGATGGGCAGGTTCAGGCGGACGAACCGGCGGTCGGCCGTCACCACCGCCTGCACCGCGATGCTCACCCCCGGCTGGCCGTTCTGGCCGATGCCGATCGGCTGGTTCTGCGGGATGTACACGAACTGCCCGCTCACGTTGATGATCTGCAGGTTGGTGGTGAAGTACTGGAAGTCGCTGATCAGGATGGTCGAGGTCTGGCCGTTGAACAGGGTGATCTTGGGGGCCTGCATGACGCTCGCCCGCCGGTCCCCGGCCGCCGCCTCCAGGAACATGAACACCTGGATGTCGTTCAGGAACGCCAGGCCGAGGTTCAGCCCGCCGTTGCCGTTGCCGGGGTAGCCGCCGAACGGCGGCACCGAGAACCCGTAGGTGTTCGGGCGGATCGGGATGTCCAGGTCGGACGTGAACCCGCCGGCCGCCGGGTTCCAGCCGGTCGTCACCCCCCTGGCGTTGATGTCGTTGATGAACGGCTGCGGGCGGAACGTGCCGCTGGTCAGCTGCCGCTCGAAGTTGGCCGTCCCGTGCGTCTTGATGTTCATCTGGAAGTCCACGCCGACCCGCTCGAAGAACGCCTCGGACAGCGTCAGGATGCGGATCTCGACGGCCACCGACAGGTCTTGCAGGCGGCGGAGGGACTCGAGCAGCTCGGTCACCTCTTGCAGCACGTCGGCCGTCTGGTTCACCACCATCGCGCCGCCGATGTCGTAGTAGTCCAGCCGCCCGGCCCCGCCCATGTCCTCCCAGCTGTACGGCTTCACCAG
Source organism: Fimbriiglobus sp. (assembly GCA_043745295.1). Classification (GTDB taxonomy): domain Bacteria; phylum Planctomycetota; class Planctomycetia; order Gemmatales; family Gemmataceae; genus JALHQU01. The sequence goes on from JAYTTN010000381.1 coordinate 17,399, forward strand.
CTTGCAGATCATCTGCATCAGCTTGCCGCTGGCGTTCTGCCGGGTGGGGGCCATGGTGGCGCTGCCGGCGAGCGGGTTCTGCTGGTTGTCCAGGGTGCCGCCGTTGGCCGGCACGAACGGGCTGCCGCCGGGCTGGCCGCTGACCATCGTGCCGGTCTGGAGGCCGGTCCGCGGGGTGGTCGGCGTCGGCCCCTGGCCCTGCTGGGTCGCCCACGGCATGTTCGGCTGCGTGGACTTGGCCAGCGCCTTGCTCAGCACCGCGTGCTCCGGCAGGGCGAAGTCGGGGATCGGCGTCACCAGGTCCATGACCGAGAACACCTTCGTGTGCAGCCGCCCCTTGGCCCGCTCCTCGGTCGTCACCCGCACCACGTCGTTCTCGACCACGTGCATCAGCCGCGCCTTGCTCAGGATGATCGCCAGCACGTGGCGGAGGGCGATGGGCGTCATGATCCGCTCCGTCACCGTCACCTTGTCCAGGTCGATGCCCTTGGCCTCCAGGGCGGCGTCGTCCACGACGATGTTCATCTGCGCCGTGTCGGCGAACTTGCGGATCACGTCCCGCAGGGTGGCCGCCTGGAACTCGACCGTCAGCGGCTTGGTCAGCTTCAGCTCGATCTCCCGCTCGATGGGCGTGCGGGACTTGATGTAGAAGTCCGACCCGTCGCCCCGCAGCAGGGCGTTCCGCGACCGGTTCAGGTTGCCGGCGATCGGGTTCTCGATCGTCACCGACGGCCCGATCATCTCGGCCTCGCGGAGCTGCTCCCAGTTGAACGCCTCCTTGGCGTCGCGGTCGATCTTGTTCGACTCGGACCGGCGGTTCCGCTTGGCCAGCTCGTACACCAGCGTCAGGGTGGGGTCGTCCGGGGCCAGGTTCTTGGTCTGGAGGGCCAGCGCCTCGGCCTTCGTGTACGCCTCGATGCTCCGCTGCGCCAGCAGCTCGTTCACCTGCCGCACCCGCTTGGCGATCTCCTCCTGCTTCTGCGTCTCGGCCTGCGTCTTGACGATCCGCGTCTCGATCCGGTCCCGCTTCTCGCGGGCCTCCTTGACCGTCACGTCGATGTGCCGCTTCATGATGCGGAAGCTTTCCGCGCGGCGCTCGACCGGCACCAGCAGCAGTTGCTGCCGGCCGGCCGACAGCTTCGACCCCTTCACCTTGGCGGCGAAGTCGCCGAGCAGTTGCAGGGCGGCGTCGGTGTCCCCGCGGTCGAACGCCTGGCGGGCGGCCGTCTCGACTTGCAGCCCCTCGTTGCGGAGCTGCTGGAACTCGACCTCGGCCATCGCCTTCACCTGGTCGGCCAGCCCGCCGGGGGTGCCGGTCGTCGGCACCGACGGGATCAGCCCGCCGGGGGCCGGGGCCGCGCCGACGGCGACCGGGGCCGGCTGCTTCAGCCGCGCCATCTCGCCGGCGACGGCGGCGGCCAGCTTGTCGTACTGCTTCTGCTGGTCTTCGCCGAGCAGGCTCGGCTCGATCTGGCCGAGCAGGTTCTTGGCTTGTTCGTACTGGCGGAAGTTCGCCGCCTCGGCGGCGGCCTTGAACGACTGGGCCGCCTCCTTCCGCTTCAGCCCGTACTCCTCGGCCTCGATCTCGCGGAGCAGTTGCTGGGCCTCGGCCTTCACCCCGAACTCGCCGTTGTGCGCCTTCACGGCCAGCTTCTTGGCCATCTCCACTTCGCCCTTCTTCAGCTCGGCGAAGGCCTGGTCGAGCAGCTTGCGGCCCTCGTCGGCGGGCGTCGCGGCCGGCTGCGGCACCGGCTTGGGCTGCGGCTTGACTTCCGGCTTCGGCACGGGCTTCCCGTCCGGCGCGTCCGGCAGACCAATCTCGACGGGCGAGGTCACGTCCGGCAGTTCGACCGGCAGCGGGGCCGGCTTCACCGGCTTCGGCTGCGGTTTCTCGACCGACTTCGGCAGCGGCGGCAGCTTCGGCGCGTCGGGCACCGTCATCGGCACCTTCGGCGCGGTCGGCAGCGCCGGCAGGTCGGGCAAGTCCGGGGCCTGGGCGGCCACCGTCACCGTCCCGCCGGCCAGCTTGCGGGCGACGGCCAGCTTGGCGTCCACGCCGCGCGAGTACAGGTCCAGCCCGACCGACAACTGGCGGGCCTCCACCAGGCACACTTCGGCCTTGGCGAACTCGCGGTCGGCGAGCAGCAGTTCGGCCTTGTCGCTCAGCTCGTCGATCCGCTTCTTGCCGGCGGCGGTGGCGTCCTGGAGGCACCGCTCCGGGTTCTCCTCGCTGTAGCCGAACGGCGCGTTCAGCGCGTGCGCCTCGGCGAACTTCGCCCGCGCCTCGATGACTTTGTTCTGGCCGAGCAGTTGCCGCCCGTCGGCCATCAGCTTGAGGGCGGCGGCGCGGGCCGTGCCGGACACCGGAATGGAGGTCGGCTGGGCCGGCTCCAGATCGCGCGGCTGGTTGAACGTGGCCGGGCGGACGGCCGACGCCTGCGGGCGGGCCGGCGCGGGGCCGGCGGCGCGGGCGTCGAGCGGCATCCGCTGTCGCACCTTGGCGCGGGCGGCGTCGATCTGCTGCTTGACCGCCTCCGGCCGCTCGGCCAGCGGGTTGATGTCCTCGATGAAGCTGGACGGCCCGAACAGGCTACAGGCGCGGTCGATGCGGGCGGCCGCGTCGTCCAATTGGGCGATCCGCTCGGCGTCCGTGCGGGCGGTGCGGGCGAACAGCTCCTTCGCCTGGGCGGTCAGCTTCTCGGCCTCGCCGCGGTTGGCCTTCGCCTTGGCCGCGCGGGCGTCCTTGATCAACTTGTCGGGGTTGTCGGCCCACAGCCCCCAGCGGCCGGCCGCGTTGGCCTTGGCGGCCTCGCCGGCGCAGCCCTCGGCCGCATCGAACTGGCCGTCGGCCAGCGCCTTGCGGCCCTGGCGGAGCAGTTCGGCCGGGTCGGTCGGGCGGCCCGACGGGGCGGCCGGCCGCCCCCAGGTGCCCGCCGGCTGGCCGACGGCCGGGAGGGCCATCGCCCCCACGACCAGCGGCGCGAGCAGCCGCCGGGCGGCCGCCGCTTTCCATCCCCACATGTATTCTCGGAACAGCATGGCCTCGGTCCCCTCCGTGTCGAAGCACCGGTCCGCGAACGGCCGGCACACCCCGTGGCGGCGGCAGGAGTCCCCCGACTCCCGTTCTCCGCTACCGTAACGGGCGACGAGTCGCCCGCCGGGGTGCAGCCCCGGTCAGAAAAAAGGTGTGTGAAGCGGGGTGTCCATACCGCCGACCGGGGGAGCGGGTCAAGCGAGAATCGGGGAAGAAATGGTCAACTCGGCCGGTTTTCCCGGCCGGCGGGCCGCCGGCGAGTTAACTTGACGAAAGCCGGCCGTCTACACGGGATCGGCCGGTGGGGTCGGTTGTTGGCACGGATGACCCCACCCCCCGGCCCCAGTGTTCTAACTTCGGGTCGGTGAGCGTTCCCTCTGCGCGGCCTTCGCACCGGAGGTGCGGATGCCGGTAGCCAGGGGTGACTGGCGAGCGCAGCTCGCGGAACCCCTGGAACGAATCGGAACGGGAGCGGAGTTCCGGAGGGACGACGGAGTCCGCCGCCGCTCCGCGGCTCAAGCCCTGGGACCCACGAACCAGGGGTTCCGTCGCTGCGCTCCGTCACCCCTGGCTACCGGCACCCGCCGCTCCGCGGCGAAAACGGGCACCGAAATCGCACGACCGTATACTGATCCCACCCCCCAGCACTCCCCCGCAAAGGTGCCCGCCGTGAGCATTCGACTCGTCCGCCGCGTCAGCCTGTTCGCCCTGCTCGTCGGCCTGACGGCCGCCGCGACCGGCCAGCCGCCGGCCGCCCCCACGGCCAAACCGGTCTACCTGTTCGGGTACAACCTGAAGGTGCGGCCGGGCGGCCAGACCGACTGGACGAAGGCCACCGCCGTCGGCGTCGAACTGAACCGCGACACCGGCACCAACGCCCTGCTGGCCGTCACCGAGTCCGGCAGCCTGGCCGTCGTCGCCGGCGAGCCGACGGCGAACAAGAAGGCCGACTGGGTGTTCGCCCTCGACCTGAAGGTGCGGAAGGCGGAGGAGGACCGGTTCACCAAGGAGACGTTCACCGTCGGCGTCGAGATGTTCAAGGAGGGGGTGACGGGCAAGCTGATGTACCTGTCCGAGAAGAAGGGGCTGACGTTCGCCGACGCGCCGGCGGGCGTGACGGGGGAGAAGAACCCGGTGTGGCAGTACGGGCTGATCCTCAAGTGCCGCAAGCCGGAAGAGGCCGGGTTCACCAAGGACACCAAGAAGTTCGGCCTGGACGTGTTCCGGGACGACAACACCGGCGGGCTGCTGTACGCCACCGAGGACGGCGGCCTGGCGGCCGGCGGCGCGGCCCCGGCCAAGGCCCCGGAGGAGGGCAAGGTGGTCGCCCCGAAGTCGCTGTACGGGCTGGTGGTGCGGGTGCGGAAGGCGGACGAGGCGAACTTCACCGAGAAGACGAAGAAGTACGGGGTGGAGGTGTACAAGGACGAGAACAGCGGGCA
>JAYTTN010000382.1:0-1572 GCA_043745295.1 Fimbriiglobus sp.
GGCACCTTTCCGGTTGGAAAGGTGCCACTCCCTGGCGGTCGCGGCTCGCAAGACTTGGGCTACCGCCCCTCGCGGAGGCGGTCGCCGAGGAAGTTCTCCAAATCGGCGATGTCGTACACCTTCTTGACGGTCTTCTCCACGTCGTACTCGACCCGGCGGTAGGTGATCGTGTCGTCGTCGCCCAGGGTGACGTAGCAGGCCTTCGGGTTGCCGTCGCGGGGCTGGCCGACGCTGCCCACGTTGCACAGCGTCTTGCGGCCGTCCAGCTTGTACGTGTGGCCGATGTCGTCCGGGCTGAAGAACTGGAGGTTCTCGGTGAAGATGCCGGGGACGTGCGTGTGCCCCTGGAAGCAGTAGCGGTCCACCAGGGTGTAGATCCGCTCCATTTTCCGCTGGTTGTAGATGTCCTCGGGGAACACGTACTCGTTCAGCGGGTTGCGGGCCGACCCGTGGACGAACAGGTACCCGTCCTCCTTGAAGCTGCGGGGCCGCTCGGCCAGGAAGTCCCACCGCTTCTCGCGGACGGCGCGCGGCTCCCCGCTGCTCTCCAGTTGGGCGCGCGTCCAGAAGATGGCCCGCTCGGCGGACGGGTTGAACCCGTCCGGGTCGAACATGGCCCCCTGGTCGTGGTTGCCCATGAGGACCAGCTTGCAGTCCATCACCAGGTCCACGCACTCGCGCGGGTTGGGTCCGTACCCGACCACGTCGCCGAGGCAGTAGATGTCGGTGATGCCCTGGGCTTTGATGTCCGCCAGCACGGCCTGGAGGGCTTCCAGGTTGCTGTGGATGTCGCTGATGATCGCCTTCACACCCGGACTCTCTGGCGGTAGCGGCGAGAGCGGAAAACGGTCGTCTCGATCCGCGTCGGATTGTGACAGTATAGACCACGGCCGAATCCGGGTAAATACGCCGTCCGATTCGGCGAAAGAAAAAGATCGGTCGCCGGACGGCAAACTCGGACGGCACCCGTCGCCCGAATCGAAACGGCCCGACCGCGGGTGGGTCAGACGTTCGCCAGTCGGCGGTAGAAGGCCTCGAACCGCCGGCGCATGGCGTCGCGGCTGTACTCGGTTTCCACCCGCGCGCGGCCGGCAATGCCGAGGGCGGCGGCACGAGCGGGGTCGCGGAGGAGGGCGGCGAGTGCCGCCGCCAGCGCGGTGTCGTCGTTCGGCGGCACGAGGACGCCGCAGCCGGCGAGGAGCGTCGGGTTCGCGCCGACGGCCGTGGCGACGACCGGCAGCCCGGCGGCCATGTACTCCAGCACCGCGTTCGACATGCCTTCCGAGTGCGACGGCAGCACCGCCACATCCAGCGACCGCAGGAACGCCGGCACGTCCGAGATCGACCCGCGGAAGACGAACCGGTCGCCGAGGCCGAGCGCGGCGTGGAGCGCGTCCAACTCCGCCCGCTGCTCGCCGTCGCCGGCCACCTCGAACCGCACATCCGGGAACGCGGCCAGGAGTCGCTTCGCGGCGCGGATCAGCCCGGCGATGTTCTTCACCGGCCGCAGGTTGGCGACGGTGCCGATCACCACCGTCGTCGCCGCGAACTTGCGAGCGGGCGTGCCGACCC
>JAYTTN010000383.1:0-21839 GCA_043745295.1 Fimbriiglobus sp.
GTTGACCGCCGACCTGCGGGCGTGGATCCAGGAGGGGCACGACTACTACGACCGCCTGGACGCCGCCCGCGCCGCCGGCGAGCGACTGGTGTGGTGACGGACGTTCACTTCAAGATGGGCGTACCCCTTTCCAACCCGCCTTGCCCAGTCTCCGCGAGGGGGCTATAACCCGGCGGTCGGCTGCCAGACCTTCGGATCGCCATCGCCCATGCGCAACTTCATCCGGGTCCTCCGCTTCTCGTGGGCGTACCGCACCCGACTCATCCTATCCGCCCTGGCCGCCGTGGCCGTGGCCGTCTTCTGGAGCCTGAACCTGTCGGCCGTCTACCCGGTGCTGCAAATCCTGTCCACCGACCGCAACCTGCACCAGTGGGCGGACCAGCAGATCGCCGAGTATGGGGCGAAGGCGAACGACCCGGAGCGGAAAGCGAAGATCAACTTGTGGCGGGCGCAGCTCCGGGAAGTCGCCGCGAAGCCGAACGCGCCGGATCGCGACAACCAGATGCGGCGGCTGACACGGGATTTGGCCAACATGGAAGCCGAGCAAGAGGAGTTCGACCGCAAGGTGTCCCGGTACCAGTGGCTCAAGTCGGTGGTCATCCGCCACCTGCCGACCGGCCGGTTCGAGACGTTCGTCTGGATCCTCGTCGCCCTGGTCGTCGGCATGGCGGTCAAGGGGTTCTTCGAGTTCGTCCAGGAGTCGTTCGTCGGGGTGGTGGTGCAGCGGACGATGTTCGACTTCCGCAACCGCTTCTTCCGCGCGGCCGTCCACCAGGACGTGAAGCAACTCGGCGAGGCCGGCACCGGCGAGCTGATGTCCCGCGCCACAAACGACATGGAGCAACTCGGCTCCGGCATGAAGATGCTGTACGGCCGGGTCATGCTGGAGCCGCTGAAGATGCTCGGCTGCGTCATCGGCGCGTGCGTCATCAGTTGGCAACTGACGCTCATGTTCGTCGTCGTCGTACTGGTGGCGGTGGTGGCGCTGAACAAGGTCAGCCGGTCGATGAAGAAGGCGGCCAAGCGGGTGCTGGAGCGGATGTCCGACCTGTACCGCATCCTCCGCGAGGCGCTCGACGGCCTGCGGCTGATCAAGTCGTTCAACCGCGAGAGCCTGGAGCGGCGGCGGTTCCGCGCGGCCAACGAGGACTACTTCCGCCGCGCCGTGCGGGTCATCCGCATCGACGCCGCCGTCGGCCCGCTGCTGGAAACGCTCGGCCTCCTGTCCGTCGGCCTGGCGCTGGCGGCCGGCGCGTACCTGGTGCTGGAGAAGCAGACGCACATCTTCGGCATGAGGATGGTGGACGAGCCGATGGGGTTCGAGGCGCTGCTGACGCTGTACATGTTCCTGGCCACCATCGCCGACCCGGTGCGGAAGCTGAGCAGCGTGTACACGAAGATGCAGTCCGGCATGGTGGCGGCGGATCGCATCTTCGCCCTGTACGACCGCCAGCCGACGATCGCGCCGAACGCCGAGGGGCCGCGGGTGCCGCCGCACGCCAGGGCGATCACGTTCCGCAACGTGTGCTTCTCGTACCACGCCGGGCAGAGCGTGCTGAACGACGTGAACCTGGAGGTGACGGCCGGGGAAACCGTGGCGCTGGTCGGCCCGAACGGGTGCGGGAAATCGACCTTGCTGGGGCTGCTGCCGCGCTTCTACGACCCGGACCACGGCACCATCCTGATCGACGGGGTCGAGCTGCGGACGGCGAATCTGCGGAGTCTGCGGCGGCAGATCGGCCTGGTCACGCAGGACACGGTGCTGTTCGACGACACCATCTTCAACAACATCGCGTTCGGCAAGCCCGGCGCGACGGCGGACGAAGTGGAGGCGGCGGCGCGGGCGGCCCACGCGCACGAGTTCATCGTCGGCATGGCGGACGGCTACCAGCACCGCACCGGCGACATGGCGGCGAGCAAACTGAGCGGCGGGCAGAAGCAGCGGCTGGCGCTGGCGCGGGCCATTCTCCGCGACCCGCGCATCCTGATCCTGGACGAGTTCACCAGCCAGATCGACGGCGAGAGCGAGGGGAAGATTCAGGAGGCGCTGCGGACGTTCGTGAAGGGGCGGACGACGTTCCTCATCACGCACCGCCTGAGTACGCTGGAACTGGCGTCGCGGATCGTGGTCCTGGACGCCGGCCGGATCGTCGCCGTCGGCACCCACGCCGAGCTGATCGCCACCTGCGACACCTACCGCCGCCTGTACGAGTCGCAGTCGCTGTTGCAGGGGTGAGGAGGGGTCTTTTCGCCGCAAGGCGATGCTAGACGGGCGGGGCGGCGACCACGGCCGTCGGTTCCACCGCCGGGGCGGGTGCGGGCGGCACCTCGTCGAACGACCCCTCGTCGGCCGTGACGACCACGATGCCGCCGGCGACGATGGCGACGGTGTGCTCGACGTGGACGCTCGGCAGCCCGTCCTTCGTCACCACCGTCCACTGGTCCCGCAGGGTGTACACGTTCGGCGAGCACATGTTGACCATCGGCTCGATGGCCAGCACCAGCCCCGGCTCCAGGCGGAAGTCGTGCTTGCGGGTGTCGCGGCTGACGTAGTTCGGCACCTGCGGGTTCTCGTGCATCACCCGGCCGATGCCGTGGCCGACGTAATTCGTCACCATGCTGAACCCGGACTTCTCGGCGAACGCCTGCATGCGGCTGGCCACCTCGCTCCACCACTTGCGACGGGGCAGCTCGTCCAGCGCGATTTGCAGCACGTCCTGGGCGGTCTTGAGCAGCCGCAGACGCTCCGGGCGGACGGTGCCGATGGGGATGGTGATGGCGCGGTCGGCGCACCAGCCGTTGAGCCGGCAGGCGGTGTCCACCTTCAGCAGGTCGCCGTCCTTGAGCGGCTTGTCCGACGGGATGCCGTGGACCACCTGCTCGTTCAGGCTCATGCAGGTGACGGTCGGGAACGGCACCGTGCCGGGATACCCCTTGAACAGCGGGGTGGCGTCGTACTCGGCGTAGAACGCCTCCACCTCGCGGTCGATGTCGGCGGTTTTCACGCCCACGCCGGCCATGTCGCGGCAGATCTTCAACGCCCGCGCGACGAGTTTGCCGGCCTCCCGCATGAGGGCGATCTCGCGGGCGGATTTCAGTTCCGGCGGGCGGTTGTTGTGGCGTTGGAACATGGCACCGGGTGGGGCGAGCGCACCGGCCGGGGCCGGTGCCGCCGAGAAGGGGTCAGGCCTGTTGAGGCAGCTGGCGGAGGATGTTGGCGTAGATGGTTTCCATGCCGTCGGTGGCGGGCACGTCGCGGAGCAGGCCGGCCCGGCGGTAGTGGGCGAGCAAACCTTCGGTGTTGGCGTGGAACTCGACCAGCCGGCGGCGGATGGTCTCCGGCTTGTCGTCGTCCCGCAGCACCAGCGGATGGCCGCACTTGTCGCACACGCCGTCCGCCTTGGGCGGGCGGAAGGCCAGGTTGAAGCAGGTGAGGCAGGCCTTGTTCTCGCAGCACCGGCGGCTGGTGATCCGCTGCACCACCTCGTCGTCGGCGATGGTCAGGTTGATGACGGCGTCGAGGTTCAGGTACTGCTGCTTGAGCAGCGCGTCGAACGCGACCGCCTGGGCGTAGGTGCGCGGGTAGCCGTCCATCACGAACCGCTCCGGGCGGGCGACGCGGAACAGCTCGGCCACCAAGTCGTTCACCACCAAATCCGGCACGAGCAGCCCGGCGTCGATCAGCGGCTTGGCTTCCACCCCGATCGGCGTCCGCTGCTTGATGGCGTCGCGGAGGATGTCACCGGTGCCGACGTACCGCAGCCCCAGCCGCTCGACCAGCCGTTCGGCCTGCGTGCCTTTCCCGCTCCCCGGAGCGCCGACCAGTACGAGTCGCATGATCCGATCCTGGACGTTCGCTGTTCCGACCGCGGCCGCGCACACGGTTCCTTCACGAACTTCACTATTGTCCGACCCGTCCGGCCGGCAGCAAGGGGAGGCGATGGGGAAAAGCGGGTGGAGGAACTGGTTTGCCGCGACACGCGGGGGAGCGTTCCCCTGCGTGTCGCGGCAAACTCCGACGGCGGCCGCCACCCCGTTCCTCAGTCGTCGGTCAGCCCCTGGTAATTCCGCATGACCAGGTGGCTGTTGATCTTCTGCACGAGGTCGAGAGCCACGCTGACGACGATGAGCAGGCCGGTGCCGCCGAAGAAGGCCGTCACCCGCTGGTCCACCCCCATCTCGGACCCCATGACCGACGGGATGATGGCGATGACCGCCAGGAACGCCGCCCCGACGTAGGTGATCCGCATCAGCACCCGCTCCAGGTAGTCGGCGGTGCTCTTGCCCGGCCGGTAGCCGGGGATGAAGCTGCCGTGGTCCTTCAGGTTGTCGGCCACTTCCTTCGGGTTGAAGGTGATGGCCACCCAGAAGTAGCAGAACACGTAGATGAGCAGGATGTATGAGCTGTTGTACACCCACCCACCGTTCCGCTGGAAGGTGCTCTGGAGGTCCGCCGCCCACTGCGCCCCGGTGGTGCTGTGGATGATGTTGAACACGAACCCCGGCAGGATGAGCAGGGTGCTGGCGAAGATGACCGGCATGACGCCGGCCGCGTTCAGCTTCATGGGCAGGAAGTTGCGGGTGCCGCCGAACTGCCGCCGGCCGCGGACGAACTTCTGCGACTGCGTCGGGATCCGCCGCTGCGCCTTCGTGATCAGGATGACGCCGACCACGACCACGAGGAACAGCAGGACCAGGACGAGCAGCTTCTCCAGGCTGATGTCGCCGGTCTCCGAGCCGAGGGTGAACAGGGTCGGCTTGAGTGTCGTGGTGCCGGGGATGAACAGCAGGATGCCGATCGCCTCCGGGATGCGGGCGACGATGCCGGCCATGATGATGAGCGAGATGCCGTTGCCGATGCCGTACTCGTCGATCTGCTCGCCCAGCCACATGAGGAACAGGCACCCGGTGGTCATGATGGCGACCGCGCCGATGCCGAAGTAGAGCAGGCTGAGGCCGGAGGCGTTCACCCCGTCGACGGCCGACCCGTACCCGCCGCCGCCGTCGTCGCCGCCCTGCCGGAGCAGCACCTGCACGAACATGGTGGCCTGGATGAGGCAGATGGGCACCGTCAGGTAGCGGGTGTACTCGTTGATCTTCTTCTGCCCGGACGCCCCCTCCTTCTTCAGCCGCTCCAGCGACGGCACCACGCCGGACGACAGCAACTGCATGATGATCGACGCCGAGATGTACGGCATGATGCCGAGGGCGAAGATGCACGACTGGCTCAGGTTGCCGCCGGAGAACAGCGACACGAACCCCAGCACGCGGCCGAGGGTGCCGCCGGCGTTCTGCTGCATCTTCTCGGCCATCGCGGCCTGGTCCACCATCGGCAGCGGCACATAGTAGCCGATGCGGTAGACGGCCAGGAACATGAGGGTGATGAAGATCTTCCGCCGCAGTTCGGGGATGCGGAAGATGGTGACGAGCATCGAGAACATGCGAACCCCTGGCGGGAGAAGTCACGGCGCGGGCGGACACGGGACAAGGGACGGGCGGGGAACGTCCGGCCGCGCGGCCGGCGGTTTCCCGCCCGTCCCTTCTTACTCGTTCCGGCGGGCGGATTCCACGGTCACTTGGCCGGTTCCGGCTTCTTCACGGCCCGCTTGCCCTGGCCCATCTTGGACCGCAGCGGCGGTTTCGGCGGCGGGATCAGTTCGCAAGTGCCGCCGTGCCCCTCGATCTGGGCGCGGGCGGACTTGGTGAAGTGGTCCGCCTTGACGGTCAACTTCTTGGTCAGGGTGCCGTTGCCCAGCACCCGCAGGCCGTCGTAGGTGCCGGTGACGATCCGCTTGGCCTTCAGGACGGCCATGTCCACCACCGCGCCGGCGTCGAACCCGTCGAGGTCGCCGACGTTGACGATGGCGTACACGTTCGCCCAGGTGGCGTTCGAGAACCCCCGCTTGGGAAAGCGGCGGTGCATCGGCGTCTGACCGCCGATGAACAGTTGGCCGGGCATGTTCGCGCCGGCGCTGGCGTACTGCCCCTTCACCCCGCGGGTGGAGGTCTTGCCGGTGCCGGAGCCGATGCCGCGACCGACGCGCTTCTTGCCGCGCCGCTTCTCGACGCCGTGGGACAGATGGGTCAGGTCCATGTTACAGTTCCACCCCCCGCAGGCGGGCGACTTCTTCGCGGGTGCGAAGTTGCTGCAACCCGTTGATGGTGGCCTTCACGAGGTTGATGGGGTTGGTGCTGCCGTGCGTCTTGGTCAGGATGTTTTCGATGCCGGCCGCTTGCAGGACTTCGCGGACGCCGGGGCCGGCCTTCACGCCGGTGCCGGGGCCGGCGGGGACCAGGATGACCCGACTCGCGCCGAATTTGCCGACCACCCGGTGCGGGATGGTCTTGCCTTTCAGCTGCATCTTCTTGGCGCGGCGGGCCATCGCCTCGCCTTCCTTGATCGCCTTCTCGACGGCCGGCGGCACCTCGTTCGCCTTGGCGTAGCCGAACGACACCTTGCCCTGCTTGTCGCCGACGACGACCAGCGCGTTGAAGCTGAACCGGCGGCCGCCCTTCACCACGCAGGCGCTGCGGCGGATCTTAACCAGGTAATCGGTCATCGACTGGTCGCGTTCGTCGCCGTCGCCGCCCCGCCCGCCGCGGCCGCCCCGCCCGCCGCCGCGATCCCCTTGTTCTTTCGCCATGTTGGTCGTCCTCGGTCTCGGTCGGGTGTGTGGGTACGGACGGCGTGGCTCGCGGTTCTCGCCGGGGTGTTATGCCGGCGCTTTCTCTTTCTTCGCCTTCTTCTCGCCGCCTTCCTTCTTGGCCGGTTTCGCGTCGCCGGCCGGCGCGGCCTTGGTCTTCTTGGTGGTGTCTTCCAGGCCGGTGCATTTCAGCCCGGCCTCGGTGGCGGCGCGGGCGATGGCCTTGACGCGACCGTGGAAGCGGTACGGGCCGCGGTCGAAGGCGGCCTCGGTGATGCCGACGGCCTTGGCCTTCTCGGCCAGCCGCTGGCCGACGGCGACGGCGGCCGGGATGTTCCCGCCCTTCTCCACCTTGGCACCCTTGTCCGACGTGCTGGCGGCGGCGAGGGTGATGGCCCGCTCGTCGTCGATCAGCTGCGCGTAGGTGTGGTGGTGGCTGCGGAACACGCTGAGGCGAGGCTTCGCGGCCGTGCCGCGGATGGTCTTCCGCACCCGGTGTTTGCGGCGGACGGCCCGCTTCGCCTTCAGTTTCTGAACGTCCATCGGAGTCACCTTGCAACGGTCGGTGTGCGGGAGGGTCAGGCCGCGAGGGCCGCCGGGTTACTTCGAGGTGAACGCCTTGCCTTCCTTGCGGCGGACCACTTCGGTGTCGTACCGGACGCCTTTGCCCTTGTACGGTTCGGGCTTCTTGCTGGACCGGACGTCGGCGGCGAACTGGCCGACCATCTGCTTGTTCGCGCCGCTGACGATGATGGTCGTCGGGTCCGGCACGGCGACGGTGATGCCGGCCGGAGGCGTGTGCAGGATGCGGTTGGCGAAGCCGACGGTCAGCTCCACGCCGGTGCCCTTCATCGTCGCCTGGTAGCCGACGCCTTCGATCTTCAGCTTCTTCTCGTACCCCTTCGTGACGCCCACCACCATGTTGTTGATGAGGGCGCGGGTGAGGCCGTGCAGCGCGCGATTTTGGCGTTCGTCGTTGGGCCGTTGGACGGTGAGTTGCGGCCCTTCGACCGCGACGATCATGTTCGGGTGGAACGCGGTTTCCAGTTTGCCCTTCGGCCCCTCGACCTTCACCACGCCGCCGGCGACGACCACCTTCACGCCGGCGGGGATGACCACCGGTTGCTTGCCGATACGAGACATTTCGCGTTCTCCTGGGGCTTCGCCGGGTCGTGAAACCCGAATCGCGGCCCGTTGTCTTGATCCTCGCCGGCGGACTCGCGTCGCGCCGTTCGCCGTCACCACACCGTGGCCAGAATCTCGCCGCCGACCTTCGCCTTGCGGGCCTGGCGGTCGCTCATCACGCCCCGGCTGGTGCTGAGGATGGCGATGCCCAGCCCGTCCAGCACGCGGCGGACTTCGGTGTACCCCTTGTACACCCGCTTGCCCGGCTTCGAGTACCGCTCGACGTGGCGGATGACCCGCTCGCCGTCCGGCCCGTACTTGAGGAATACCTGGAGGACGACGTGGGCCTGACCCATGTCGGTCGTCTCCTGGAACTCCTTGCCGGCCTCGGTCTCGACGTACTTGCCGATGCGGTAGCCGGCGATAAACCCCTCGTCCACCAGCACCTTGGCGATGGCCACCTTCACCTTCGTGGCGGGCATGTCCACGAACGGCCGTTCGATGTTGTTCGCGTTGCGGATGCGGGTGAGCATGTCCGCAATCGGGTCGGTCATCATGGGCGTATCTTCCGAGTGTCGGGTGTCAAGTTTCGGAGTTTCAAGCAGAGAAGACCGACCCGTGCCTCGACCGATGGGGAGGCAGCATGGGGTGGACTTGAGACTCTGGAACTTGAAACCCGAAACGGGTGCGGGTGGGGTTTACCAAGAGGCCTTGCGGACGCCGGGGATCAGCCCGCTGCTCGCCATGTCGCGGAAGATGATCCGGCACACGCCGAACTTGCTCAGGTTGCCACGCGGGCGACCGGTGATCTTGCAGCGGCGGCGGATGCGGATCAGGTCGCGCGGGCGGAGCAGCTTCTTGGCGTCCCGCTGCGCTTCCGGCTTCTTCAGCTCGGCCTTGTGCAGGTCGAGCGCGGCCATGTCGCGGCGAAATTTGGCCATCTTGGAGACCTTCGACATTCCCTACCCTCCGACGGGCGGCGTTCCGGCTCGGGCGGCGGGTGTTCCGCCGTGAGCCGACCGTTCCGCTGACGAGTCAAGTGAAACACATTACAAGCGCGATGGGCACCCTGGCAAGGGCACCCGGCGAAAAATCCCGACCATCTTCTTGCGAGCCGCGACCGCGAGGGAGCGGCATTCGATCCGAGCCGGAAGCGTGAGCGACGGTTCTTCCGACGACCGTCGCTCACGCTTCCGGTCGCAAGAGCGTTCGGTCACTCGCGGAACGGCATGCCGAGCATCTTCAGGAGGTCGCGGGCCTCGTCGTCGTTCGCGGCGGAGGTGCAGAGAGTGATGTCCATCCCTTGCGTGAAGTGGACGTTGTCCGGGTTCACCTCGGGGAACACCATCTGCTCGGACAGGCCCATGCTGTAATTGCCGTTGCCGTCGAAGCTCTTCGGGTTGATGCCGCGGAAGTCGCGGATCCGCGGCAGGGCGATGTTGATCAGGCGGTCGAGGAACTCGTACATCCGCTTGCCGCGGAGGGTGACGCGGCAGCCGATGTCGTACCCCTCGCGGAGGCGGAACGCGCTGACGGCGATGCGGGCCTGCGTGATCTGAGCCTTCTGGCCGGCGATCATGCCGAGTTGCTCGGCCGCCTCGGTCATGCGGTTCTTGTCCTGGAGCGCCTTGCCGACGCCCATGTTCAGGCAGATTTTCGTCAGCCGGGGCAGGCTGAGGACGTTGGCCCGGCCGTACTTCGCGGCGAGCGCCGGGGCGATCTCGGCGGTGTACTTCTGGAGCAACCGGGTGGTCGGCAGGATGACGGCGGCCATGTCGAATGTCCTCGGCGCGACCTCTGGCGGCCCCAGTGCTGACGGGACCGAAACGGCCGGCAATGTCGGTCGGTAAGGGCACCCCTTGCGGGTGCCCGAATGGTCGGAGGGCACCCACAAGGGGTGCCCCTACTCACTTCGCCGTCGCGTACTTCGGGTTCGCCTTGGCCAGCACGCGGAGGGTGGAGCCGGACTTCTTGGCGTACAGTTCCTTGGTGCCGTCGGCGGTGTAGCGGACGCCGACGCGAGTCGCCCGGCCGGTGGACGGATCGAGCAGGGCGACGTTCGAGACGGCGACCGGCATCTCCTTCGACAATCGTCCGCCCTGCTGGTTCCGCTTGCTCGGCTTCATGTGCTTGTAGACGAGGTTGACGCCCTCGACGACCACCTTGTCCGCCTCGCGGAGGACGCGGACGACCTTGCCGCGCTTGCCCTTGTCGTCGCCGGAGAGGATGACGACCACGTCGTCGGTGCGGATGAACATGGCGGGAACCCGTGGCCGGTGGCCGGTTGTCAGTGGACAGACAAAACCCGTAGTCGCCGGCCACTGACCACCCGGTCACTGGCCACTCCGCGTCAGACGACCTCGGCGGCGAGGCTGATGATCTTGTTGAACTTGGCCCGCAGCTCGCGGGGGACCGCGCCGAAGATGCGGGTGCCGCGCGGGTTGTTGTCGTTGTCCAGCAGCACCAGTGCGTTGCTGTCGAAGCGGACGTAACTGCCGTCCTCGCGGCGGGTGGCGACTTTGGTGCGGACGATGACGCCCTTCACCACGTCGCCCTGCTTCACGTCGCCGCCGGGCAGCGACTTGCGGACGCTGGCGCGGATCACGTCACCGAGGTAGGCGACGCGGCGCTTGGTGCCACCCAGCACCTGGATACACATGCACTGCTTCGCGCCGGTGTTGTCGGCGACTTCGAGGTAGGAGTACATCTGAATCATGACGGGCGACTCGGTCGGGGGCCAGGGTGCGGGCGGTGTTACTTGGCGGCGGCCGGGGCGAGCGGCGACTCGCTGCCGGCGACGGCCCCTTCCAGGTTGGCGACGGTGCGGCTGGGGGCCTTGGTGACGATCCGGAGCAGGGTCCACCGCTTCAGCTTCGACAGCGGGCGGGACTCCTGAATCTCGACGGTGTCGCCGAGCTTCGACTCGTTCCCCTCGTCGTGCGTGTAGCAGACGGTTCGCCGCTTGACGAACTTGCCGTACTTGGCGTGGCGGACGACCCGCTGGATTTCGACCCGGCGGGTCTTGTCCATCTTGTCGCGGGTGACGATGCCGGCGACGATGCGGCCGTGCGAGGCGTCGGTCGCGGCCGGGTCCGTTTCGGTGGTGGTGTCGGCCATTACTTACCGCTCCCGGTGGTCGTCGTCGCGGCGGCGGTGGGCCGGCCGGCTTGGATCGTTTGCAGACGGAACACGGCCCGCTTCGCCCGCCGCTTGCCCGGCCCCTCGACCTTGTCTTCGAGGAAGGTCAGTTGGCCGGCGATGTCGGCGTCCGACAGCACGGCCAGCTTCTTCAACTCGCGGGCACGCTGGAGGGTCTTGATGCGGGCGATCTGCCGCTTCGCCTTGCTGATCTCAGTGGGCGTCTCCAGCCGGTCGGTGGCCGACTGGAAGCGCAGCTGGAACAGGTGTTTCTCGGTGTCGCGCAGCGCGAGCAGCAGCTCGTCGTCGCTCGTGCCGGTGAGTTCGTGGGTCTTCATGGCTCTCGCTCTCGCGGAGGGCACCCGCAAGGGGTACCCCTACGAAGGTCTTGGTAGGGGCACCCCTTGGGAGTGCCCGACTGCCGTCACACGCTCGGCCGGCGGCCGACGAACCGGCACTTGAACGGCATTTTGTACGCCACGCGGGCGAGGGCGTCCTTGGCCTGGGCCTCGGGGATGCCGCCGATCTCGAACATGATGAGACCGGCCTTCACCACGGCGGCCCAGTACTCCGGCTCGCCCTTGCCCTTGCCCATCCGGGTCTCGGCCGGGATGGACGTGATGCTCTTGTGCGGGAAGACGCGGATGTAATACCGCCCCTCGCCGGACACGAACCGGGTCATCGTCACCCGCGCGGCCTCGATGGCCTCGGCGGACAGCCACCCGCCTTCCAGCGACTGGAGGCCGTACTCGCCGTAGGCGACGTAGTTGCCGCGCTGGGCGTTGCCCCGGATGCGGCCGTGGTACTTGGCGCGCGCCTCGAGTCCGCGGGTCACGGCCCGTTGGGCCTTGCGGTACTTCACCCGTTTGGGCATCAGAGCCATCGCCGGTCTCCTGGCTGCGCGTGGTCGGTGTTAGCCGCGGCGGCGGCGGCCCTGTTTCTTCTGGCCGGCGGCACTCGCGTCGGTCGTGTCGTTGATCTCGCCGGTCACGAAGTCGCCGTTGTTCACCCACACCTTGATGCCGATGTTCCCCTGCGGGGTGCTGGCCTCGGTGAACCCGTAGTCCACCTTCGCCCGCAGGGTGCTGAGCGGGATGCTGCCTTCCATCCCCTTCTCGCACCGGGCCATCTCGGCCCCGCCGAGGCGACCGGACAGTTGCAGCTTCACGCCCTTCGCCCCGTTCTCCATCGCCCGCTGCATGGCCATCTTCATGGTGCGGCGGAAGCTGCTCCGCTTCTCCAACTGCTCGGCGATGTCCTCGGCGATGATCTGGGCGTCGATCTCCGGCCGGGTCACCTCGATCGTCTTCACGTCGATGTGCCGGCGGGTCAACTTCTCCAGCGCCTTGGTCAGCTTGTCGATCTTCTCGCCCTTCTTGCCGATGATGGCCCCGACCCGGCTGCTGTAGATCATCACCGTCACCCGCTCGCGGGTCCGCTCGATCCGGATCTTGGCGATGGCCGGCCGCTGCTCCTTGCGGTCCTTCGACCGCGTCAGGAAGGCGGCGATGAACTGCCGGATGCGGAAGTCCTCGACCAGCAGTTCGGAGAAGTCCTGCTTGCTGGCGAACCACGCCGACTGCCAGTCGGTCATGATGCCGACTCGGAAGCCGGTGGGGCGGACTTTCTGGCCCATGGTCGAATACCCTTCGGTGCGGTCCAATGGTTCGGGGCAATCAGGCGGTGGCCGGCGGGGCGGCCGGCGTCGGGGCGGTGGCCAGTTGCGGGGCGTCCGGCATCCCGGCGGCGGGAGTCGGAGGCGTCACCAGCCCCGGCGCGGCCGAGTCGGTCGTCCCGGTCTCCGGCAGTGCGATGTCGTCGGCCACCTCGGCCAGCGTCACGATGATGTGGGCCAGCCGCCGCTTGATGCCGAAGGCGGTGCCGCGGGCGCGGGGCTGAATCCGCTTGAACATCGGGGCACCGTCGATGCGGCACTCGGTCACCACCAGGTCTTCCAGGCTGCGGCAGCCCTGGTCCTCGGCGTTGCCCAGCGCGCTCTTGACGACGGCCTCGATCAGCCGCGCGCCCCGGTTCGGCAGGAACTTCAGGGACTCGACGGCCTCGTCCACGTTCATGCCGCGAATCATCGACGCGATCGGCCGCATCTTCCGCGGGGCGACGTCGGCGAACCGGTGTTTGGCAACGAAGGCAGGCATGGGTCAGTCCGCGTGCGGGTGGTCGGTGCGGTGCGGGGTTACTTGCCGGCCGGGGCCGGGCCTTTGGACTTACCGGCGGTGTGACCGCGGAAGGTGCGGGTGGGGGCGAACTCGCCCAGCTTGAACCCGACCATCTCCTCGGTGATGTACACCTTGGCGAACGCCTTCCCGTTGTGGACCAGGAAGGTGCTGCCGATGAATTCGGGGACGACGGTGCAGTCCCGCGACCACGTCTTGATGGCGTCCTTCACCTTCCCCTGCTTCTCCACTTTGGAGAGCAGGCGGAGGTCGACGTACGGTCCTTTCTTGAGCGAGCGGCCCATGCCCGTATCCCCGTGAGCGGTGTGGCGTTACCCGTTGTGCTGCTGGAACCGGCCCGGCGGCCGGCGGCGGACGATGGCGGCGTTCGACGGCTTCTTCTTCTTCCGCGTCTTGCCGCCCTTGGCGAGGACGCCGCTCGGCCCTTTCGGGTGCCCGCCGCTCTTGCTCCGCCCCTCGCCCCCGCCCATCGGGTGGTCGGTCGGGTTCATCGCCACGCCGCGGTTGTGCGGCTTGCGGCCCATCCACCGCTTGCGGCCGGCCTTGCCCAGGCTGATGTTCATGTGGTCCGGGTTGGACACGCTGCCGATGGTCGCCCGGCACTTGTCCGAGACTCGCCGCACTTCGCCGCTGGGCAGGGTGATGAGGGCTTGGCCCTTGTCGCGGGCACCCAGCACCGCACTGCACCCGGCGCTGCGGCAGATCTGCCCGCCGCGCCCCGGCTTCAGTTCGATGTTGTGGATGGTCAGGCCGAGCGGAATCTTCGACAGTGGCAGGCAGTTGCCCGGCTTCGGCTCGGCCGTCTCGCCGCTCATCACCTTGTCGCCGGCCTTCAGGCCGAGTGGGGCGAGGATGTACGCCTTCGTCTGCACGGCGTCGGCGTACTGGATGAGGGCCACCCGCGCGGTGCGGCAGGGGGCGTACTCGATGCTCAGGACGGTCGCCTCGATGCCGTCGGCCTTCCGCTTGAAGTCCAGCACCCGCATCATCTGCTTGTGGCCGCCGCCGCGGAACCGGCTGGTCACGATGCCCTGGTTGTTCCGCCCGCCCGTCTTCTTCTTCCGCTTCAAGAGCGGCTTGTACGGCGCGTTCACCTGCGGCGACGTACACTCGGCGAAGTCCGACACCGACCCGTCGCGGCGGCCGGCGGAGGTCGGGTTGTAGATGCGGATGCCCATGTCTATTTGCTCTGAGCAGTGAACTGCGGGCCGTCAGCCGCACAGCAAGTTCCGGGGTCCGAACCGTCCGCCTGGCCGTCGCACGCGCTCAGATGAAGTCGATCTTGTCGTCGGCGTGCAGGGTGACGATGGCCCGCTTCCAGTTCGGCATCCGGCCGACCGACTGCTTGTACCGGGCCGACTTCCCCTTCCGCGTCTGGGTCCGCACCCGCTCGACCCGGACGGCGAACAACTCCTGCACGGCGGCCGCGATCTGCGTCTTCGTCGCGATCGGGTGGACCATGAACGTGAAGGCGTTGTACCGGCTGCTCTGGTGCGTGCCCTTCTCGGTGACGAGCGGACGGATCAGCACCTGGTGCGGGCGGAGATCGATGCCCGGCTCGCCGTGGACGCACGGCTGGCGGGCGGCGAGCTTCCGCTCGTAGCGCTTCGGGTGCGGTCGGGTTCTGGGCATGATCGTCGGTCCCGGTTACGGTTCACCGGCGCGGAGGCCGGTGCCACAAGAGAGTCACCCACACTCACGCGGCGGCGGCGGCTTCGGCGGCCTTCTTCTTGGCCTTGCGGTTGGCGGCGGTGGTCGGCGCGGTGCGCGTCACCGGCTTGGCCACCCGCAGGATCTCGAACGCGGCGCGGGTGAGCAGCAGCCGCTTGTGCTTCAACAGCATGTAGGCGTTGAACTCGGCACAGGGCATCACTTTCACGCCTTCGATGTTCCGCCCCGACTTGTACGCCACGAGGTCCAACCCGGCGGTGCCGATGAGGACGGTGGTGTCGTGCAGGGTGACATCGACCTCGACGCTGGTCTCGGTGCCGTCCGGGCTTTCCTTCCTGACGACCTTCTTGGCCACCTTGAACGCCTTCAAGAGGGCGACCATGTCCTTGGTCTTCGGGCCGGTCAGCGGCAGGGCCTCGACGATGATCGCCTCGCCGTCGGCCAGCTTGCTGAGCAGGGCCATGCGGGTGGCGGCCCGGACGGCCTTCTTCGGCAGGTGGTATTCGTAGTCGCGGGGCTTCGGCCCTTTCGCCGTACCGCCGCCGCGCCGCTTGTTGGTCCGCTTGCCGCCGGCGCGGGCGTTGCCCGTGCCTTTCTGGCGAAAGATCTTCTTCGTGCTACCGGCCACCTGCCCGCGACGGAGCGTGTGGTGCGTGCCGGCCCGCTGGTTGGCGAGGTACATCAGCACCACGTCGTGCAGCAGTTGGCGGTTGATCTTCCCGCCGAACTCCGCCGCATCGACTTCGACGGTGCCCGTTTGGGCCCCTTTCGCGTCGAACACGGGGACGGAGATTTTGCCCGTCAACTCCCGGAGGAGCGGCGGGACGACGTTCGTATCGGCCATCGCGGTTCCCTTTCTGGGCCGGTCGCCGGTGAGGCGAGCGGGTTGGTGTTGTCGGCGGCGGCTCCGGCTTTGTTGAAGCGGCGGAGCGGCTTGGTGCCGACGAACCCGAGGCCCAGGACTACGGGGGTGGTCTAGTAAGTCCGGTCTTCAAAAATCGACTCGCCGTGGCAGCGGTGCCACGGCGAGTGGGCTATCTTTGTATCTCGTCGCGGCCGGCTGTCAACCTTTTCCGCCGCTGATAACCCGAATCTTGATGTCCACGCCGGGCGGCAAGCTGAGGCCCTTGTTGAGCGCCTCGATGGTCTTGCCGGTCGGCTGGAGGATGTCGATCAGCCGCTTGTGCGTCCGAATCTCGAACTGCTCTCGCGACTTCCGGTCGATGTGCGGCGACCGCAGCACCGTGTACCGCTCGATCCGCGTCGGCAGGGGGATCGGCCCGTGGACCTCAGCCCCCGTCCGCTGCGCGGTGTCGATGATCTCGGCCGCAGTGCGGTCCAGCACCTCGTGGTCGTACCCTTCCATCCGGATGCGGATGCGATCATTTGCCGGTCCCGCCACGTGCCGACCTCCTAAACTGCGTCCGGTTCCCGAATTGCGGGAAGGTGTGATGCTATGGGCGTATGAGCAGGTGTCAAGCCGATTTCACCTCTTCGCCTTGGCTGATACAGGGTCTTTTTCGTCGTTGCGGCCGCGCGATTCTCGACCGCTAGGAACGTCGGTTTCCGGCTGGAAAAGACGCCCTACTGGCGGTCGCGGGTCGTCGTTTCACCGGATCACTCCAACGGCCCTGACCCCGCCGCGCGGGCCGCAAAATCGATTCAATTCCGACGCGACGCGCGACCGATACAAGCCGGTTACTCCGGTTCCGAACTCGGGAGGCGGTGACATGGCCCGTCGGTCGTTCTTGACATCGCTCGGCCTCTTCGCCACCAGTTCGGCCGCGTTCGGGCAGGGGTTCCCGCAACCGCTGCCGCCCGCGTGGCAGCCGGTCATTCCCGTGAGCGTGGCCCCGGCGCAGCAGGAATTCGGCCGTCCGCTCGTCGCGCGGCCGCTGACCGCCGACCCGCGCTTCCAGCCGGCCCCGTACCAGTTCCAGCAGAACGAACCGCGCCTGCTGCCGCCGACCTACACCCCGCCGCAGCCCGTCCCGGCTCGCCCGCAGACCCCGCAATCGCCGGGAATGCCGGTGCCGCCGGCGCTGCACCCGAACCCGGCGCAAGGACCGACCGACTGGAACCCGACCGCGCCCGCCGAGGGCGTGAAGCTGCCCCAGAAAGAGAAGGCCGTGCGATTCGACGGATCGTCGGTGACGGCGCGGAAGTTTCAAGACGGCTGGCAGGTCTGGTCCGGCGGGGTGCTGCTCCGCGACTTCGGCAAGAGCCAGCCCGACGCCGAGGAGGCGGTGAAGACCATCCGCGAGTTGCGGGCCACGGAGTGGGTGGGCATCGGCAGCGGCCGACCGGTGCTGGAATACGGCCTGACGAACGGCAAGCCGCACCTGCCCACGTTCGCGCCCAAGGGGACCACGCCCATCGACCTCGGCTCGGTGCGGGTGGACAACGTCCGCGGCGTCTGGTGCCTCCGCGACGACGCCACCATCCTGGTCAACTTCGGCCGCGACAAGGACGACGCCGAGCAAGCCGTGGCGGTGGTCCGCAAGTACGGGTTCAACCGCCTCGGCACCATCGGCAACCCGGTGCAGATGTCGGTGCTGTTCGCCCAGCCGGGACTGACCGCCGCGCGGCCGAACGCGGGGGCCACGCCGGCCGGCCTGGGCCAACTGGCGAAGATGGGGCAGGAGCAGAGCCTGACCCGCACCGGCATCGAGGTGCCCGGCGCGGGGTACGTCGGCGAGCGGCTGGTGCTGGATTTGAAGAAGGTGGAAATCCGCAAGGAGAAGGGCGAGTACGTCCTGGCGCACGGGCCGGACGTGATGGCCAAGTTCGGCCTCAGCGAGTGGTCCGCCCGCGACGCGCTGAAGGTGCTGCAAGACATGCGGGTGACGGAGTTCTGCCGGTTCAACGCCGAGGTGACGTTCTTCCTGGTCAACGGCCAGCCGCCGGCCCGCCCGCCGTTCTCGGTGCAGGGGATGCGGTTCGACCCGGAGCGGCTGTCGGTGAAGGCGGCGTCCGCCGGGACGACCGGGGTGTACGAGGCGAACGGCCGGCTGCTGTACACCGTCGAGTCGAGGGAGGAGGCCGAGTCGCTGGTGAAAATGCTCCGGCACTTCCACTTCGACCAGCAGTGCCAGATGGGGTTGTCCGGCCGCAACGGGCTGAAGTTCCTGGCCAAGGTCGGGCGGTGACGGACTGTCATCGCGGGAGTGGGGAGGGCGAGTTGCCGGCCCGTCGGCCGCCCTCGGCGGCGGATTCACATGAGAGTAGCCGGAATACCGAATTGCGCTGATCCGCAACCGTCGTCTGTCGGTGTCTTTGCACCTCTCCCCGTTGGGGAGAGGTCGGCGACGCAGTTGCCGGGTGATACCGAATCCGATTGAAGAGTGGCCGTCGGTGCCTTGTTTAGCCCGCCGCGCGAGCAGGGGTCAATCACTTCGGCGGTTGGCCCCTTGCTGGCGCGGCGGGCTGACAAGATGGGCCTCCCAACGGTCGCGGAGCAATCGGATTCGGCATGAGGGGCCTTGCGCTTTGAAACGCCGGGAAAAACCCGCACCCGGCAACTGCGCTGCCGACCTCTCCCCGACGGGAGAGGTGTTCCGGCGACGACCGCAACGGGAACGAATCAACGCAATTCGGTATAACTCGTTCCCGGCGCGACCCCGACTCTCGTCTACGAACCGCTTTTCGCTTGACAGCATTTCGAACATCTGTACACTAAGAGACGGATCACTCGGCTCGCCCGCGCGAGTCTCGCCGTTTCCAAGGAGACCCCAGATGCGTCGATCTCCGCGACACCTCGGATGCGGTGTGCTGCTCGCCGGTTGGCTCGCGGCGGCGGGCCCCCTGACGCCGCCGACTCTCGCGGCGGACGACGCCCTGCCGGAACTGGGCACCTGGGAAGTCACCGTCAACGCACCGGGCGGCACCCCGTTCAAAGCGACCGTGTCGTTCGTCCGCCGGGACCGCAACCGCGTGTTCGGCGTCATCGAGTGGTCGCCGGCCGGCCCGACGAAAACGCTCGAACTGTTCTCGGCCACCGCGGGCGCGGCGGACGCGATCCAACTGTTCGGTCGCGAGGAACACACTCTCGTCGCCGACCAGTTCCCGACCCGGTACGAAGCGACCCTCGGGGCCGGCGGCCGCCAGTTGACCGGGTTCCGCTCGACCGGCTTGGGGGCCACCGATTCGACCGGCACGGCCAAGTGGGTTCGGGCGGCGGTGCCGAAGTACTCGCCGGCGGTCACCGCCGCGCTGAACCTGACCGGGGAGCGGCACCTGCTCCGTCAGCAGTTGTCGGCGAACTACGTCCTCGACGGCACGGCGGTGAAATTCGGCCCGGACACTCCGCTGCTACGGGAGTTGGTCGCGTCGCGGGACAAGGGCGTCGGCGAACTGGCCCAGGTGAAACTGTCCGTGCAGGAGATGCACGAGCAAGGCCTGGCGCGGGACGCGGCGACGGCAGCCCAGTGGGCGAAGGGCGACGGTGATCGTCGGGAACTGGTGTACAAGCTCCTGGCGGGGGCGTTCCTCTCCGGTTCCTCGCTGAACCCGGTCGCCAACTTGTTCAACTCCATCGGGATCAAGAAGGCGTTCGACGGCCGCCGCGCCGGAATCGAGTTGGCCTGCGTTCGGGTGGCCGCCGCGAACCGCATTCGCTCCGAACTCCGCGCGGACTACCAGACCCGAACCGGGGCGACGGCCGGGGCACTCCGCGGCAAAGTGACCGCCGGGTTCAAAGTCGCGGCCGGCGGGGGCGGAATGATCGCGCTCCGCAACGACACGGCCGGCGACCTGCACCACGTCTCCGTCACCACCCGCATGGCCGTCGACCAGAAGGTGATGGACAGGTACGCGGCGGACAACGACGGCAAAGAACTCCTGAGTGGTCTGCTGCTGGTGGCCGCCGGGGTGGACGCCAAGAACGTCGTCGCGATCTTCAATTACGAGGCGGTGGCGGACCAGTATTTCCGCCTGGAGAAAGGGTCGCCGGCGTTCGTCCCCCTCTGGCCGAAAGGGGCGGTCCTGGAGGTGCCGCTCGGGATGACGGAGGATCTCCGTCTGATCGCCGAGTCCGTCGGGGCGTGGGTCGGGGCGGACGAGGGCCAGACGGACATCGCCTTGGATCTTGAGACGGTGCGGAAGGTCATCCGGGCCGAACTGGACAAAAAGTCGCCCGGCCCGATCCGGAAGCGGTAGTCGCGTGACGGCTCGTCGCCGCCTGGGGCCGCCCGGCCCTTCGCCCCGGTTCGATCAAAGATTGGGGACTTCCCCTTGAAAGGCCGCGCGTCCGCGGTAACGTATTCGGGAACCGATTCGCGGGTGTAACTCAGTGGTAGAGTACCTCGTTGCCAACGAGGTTGTCGTGGGTTCAAGTCCCATCACCCGCTCTCTTTTGCCGAGTTCCGACCGAATCCTGCGAGCCTGACGGCCGCAACTGGGACCGGATGTCAGCCGGGATGTCATCGGGAACCGTCGAGGTGACTCACCTCGCCGCCCCGGTCGCCTCCCGGCTGATCCGTTTCCGACCCCGACGCCCGGCCCGTGGCATGGAGTGAAGCGCGATGGCGACCGAAGACGACACCCCCGCCGTGACCGACACCGCCGCTCCGGAGGCCGGCACCGCCGTCGCCGAGGCCCCCGCCGTCCCCGAAAAGCTGGCCCAGACGGTGGTCATCACCGACGTGGGGCCGTGCAAGAAGCACGTCAAGGTGACGGTGGACCGGGCCGCCATCAACACCCGGTTCGGCGAGAAGTACGACCAGCTCATGGTCGAACACCCGGCGCACGTCCCCGGCTTCCGCCCCGGCAAGGCCCCGCGGAAGATCGTCGAGAAGAAGTTCGTCAAGGAAGTGACCGCCGAGGTGCGGCAGGAAGTGCTGATGGCCAGCCTCGAGCAGTTGGCCGACGAGGCCAAGCTGTCGCCGCTGTCGCCGCCCGACCTGGACCCGTCCAAGGTGCTCATCCCGGCGGACGACACCGAGCCGCTCATCTACGAGTTCGACATCGAGGTCCGCCCCGAGTTCGACCTGCCGGACTACAAGGGCGTCAAGCTCCGCCGGCCGGTGTACGCCTTCACCGACGCCGACGTGGCCAAGGAGAAGCGGCGCATCCTGGAGCCGATGGGCACCATCGTGCCGAAGGACGCGGCCGGCGGCCCGGCCGCGGTCGCGCTGGACGACGTGATCGTCGCCAACCTGACCATCAAGGACGGCGACGCCGAACTGAACACGGTGAACGAAGTCCAGTTGAAGGTCGAGAAGCGGCTGGCCCTGGACGACGGCATCGCCGAAGACTTCGGCAAGGTTCTGGTCGGGGCGAAGGCCGGCGACGTGCGGACGGTGACCATCGTCCTGCGCCAGGACTTGGCGAACGAGACCCTCCGCGGCAAGGCCGTGCAGGCCGTGTTCGACATCCAGGACGTGAAGGTCATCCGCCAGCCGGAACTGACCGGCGACCTGCTGGAACGGCTCGGCGTGAACAACGCCGACCAGCTCGACGAGGCCATCCGCGTCCGGCTCGAGCGCTACTTGGAGTACGTGCAGCGGCAGACGGCCCGCACGCAAGTGCTGGAGAAGCTGGCCGCCGGCGGGAACTGGGAACTGCCGCAAGACCTGCTCAAGAAGCAGGCCCGCCGCACCCTGCAGCGGCGGGTGATGGAGATGAAGTCGTCCGGCATGACCGAGGACCAGATTCAGGCCCGCGAGCGGAGCCTGGTGCAGGACGCCATGCGGAGTACCGCCGCCGCCCTGAAGGAGACGTTCGTCCTCCAGAAGATCGCCGAGACGGAGAAGCTGGAGATCGAGGACGCCGACATCGACGCCGAGATCGACGCCATCGCCGAGCGGACGGACGAAAGCCCCCGCAAGGTCCGCGCCCGGCTGGAGCGGGACGACCTGATGGAGGCGATGGCCAGCGAACTGCTGGAGCGGAAGGCGCTCGACCTGGTGCTGCAAGCGGCCGAGTACGACGACTACCCGTTCAACCCGATGGAGCAGGAAGAACAGGGGATGAGCACGGTGAACGCCGCCGCCGCCCCGGAGTAGAGGGTTAGACACGGATGGAGCGAGTGACGGACTCGCGCTCCCTCCGTGTCGCGCCTAACCAA
>JAYTTN010000384.1:0-1568 GCA_043745295.1 Fimbriiglobus sp.
CGGGACGCGGTCGATGCGCTCGACGGCGTCGAGCCGCATCACGCCGCGGAAGCCTTCGGCTTGCAGCAGCGCGTTGGCCGCCGCCAGGTCGATCGGCTCGGTCGTGAACAGCACCACCCGGCGGCCGCCGTCGGTCTCGATGCCCTCGACGGCGACCCTCGGACCCTGGTCCGTCGGCGGGTACTTCTTGGCGAAGGGTTCCTCGAGCTGCGGTAGCGAGATCATCTCGCCGCCGGCCTTGAGGAAGCGCTTCAGCCGGCCGTGGAAGACGACGTAGCCGTCGGCGTCGAGTTCCGCCAAGTCGCCGGTGACGTACCAGCGCCGGCCGTCGAAGTCGCGGAACGGCGGCGGAGTGTCGCCCCCGCCCAGGTAGCCGGGGAAGACGTTCGGCCCGCTGACGTGCAGCATCCCCATCTTGCCACTCGGCAACGGCTCGTCGGTTTCGAGGTCGCGGACGGCCAGCGTCACGTTCAAGAGCGGCTTGCCGATGGTGCCACGCTTCGGGGCGCGGCGCGGATTCAGCGACACGACCGGGGCGCACTCGGTGATGCCGTAGCCTTCGAGGATCACCGCGTCCGGGGCGAGCGCCTTGGCCTTGTCGAACATCCAGTCGGGGCAGCGCTCGGCCCCCAGGACGATGACGCGCAGGCTCGCCAACTCGCCCGGCTTGGCCTTCTCGAGCAGGTACGCCAGGAACGTCGGCGTCGCCGCCAGGATGGTCGTTTGGTAGGCGGCGCACTTGCCGGCCAGCGCCCCGGCGTCGGTCGGGTCGGGGTGGTAGACGACCTTCACGCCGATGAACAGCGGCAACAGCCCGGTGACGGTGTGGCCGAAGCTGTGGAACAGCGGCAGGAAGACGAGGCCCGAGTTGTGCCGATCGATCTCGAAGAGCGGGGCCGCGCCCCTCAGGTTCTCGATGACGTTGGCGTGGGTTAGCGGCACCGCCTTCGGGGCCTTCTCCGAGCCGCTCGTGAACAGCACGACCGCCGCGTCGTCCGGCTTCGTGCCGAGCCGTGAGAGCCGCCGGCGGACGGTGCGGCCGCGGAACAGCGTCACACCCAGGTAGCGCCAGAGCTTCTCGAACTTCGTGACCGTGGCCCGCACGTCTTCGAGGTAGAAAAAAGTCACGCCGGGGACGCTGATCTGCGTACGGTCGATGAACTGCCGCGACGTGACGACCACACGCACGCCGGCGAGCCTCACCGCGTGCTCCATGTTGGCCGGGCCGGTCGTCCAGTTCAGGATCACCGGCAACTTCCCCGCCAGGTGTAGGCCCAACAGCGACAGCACGCCGGCGACCGAGGCCGGCAGCATGAGGCCGACCGGCTTGCCCTCGAGCGCGGCGAAGCGGTCGGCCAGCAGCGTCGCCCCGAGTAACAGGCGCTCGTAGGTCAGCGCCCCGGACGTGTCGTCGGCGACGGCGATGTCCTTGGGGTTCAGCAGCACGCGGTTCAGGATCGCTTCGGGGATCGTCGCGCCCAAGAAGTCGATGGCGACGGGGGCCGTGATCGGGGTCGCCCACGCCGCCGGGGCCGGCTTCACCTCGCCGGCCGCGGCCTGCCCCGACG